>CAYOKF010000090.1:0-6586 GCA_964404475.1 uncultured Dehalococcoidaceae bacterium
CAAACATTTTAGGCGAAAGGTGGTCTCTCATGAACTCAACCATGGTCAGTGCTGCGTTCATGCGGTCTCCACGCTTGATAAACAGAATGAAATAAGGGATTACGGCGTTTTTGAGAACCTGAGTTACCCACCCCGGACTGAAACCGCCTTTGCGCTCCAGAGGAGCCCGGGCAAGCGCCGTTAATCTTACTATTTCATCTCCGTCTAACACAGGCGTATTTACACTCCTGGCATACTCAGCGGCACCCAACCCCGCCCTTGCGCCACTGACCGCAGCAGCAATAAAGGCCATACCACCACCCGGATAAGTAGCGCCAAAAGGTATCATGCCATAACTCTCGCCGGCAGCATAGAGCCCCGGAAGACTGGTGGCACCTTGCGTATTGGCCGGCCAGATGCCTTCACTCATATGCACTGAAGCACCCGATGCAGCTCCTCCTATCATTGCCGTTCTTTTACCGTCAGGTCTCTCAGAATATATCGGCGCCCGGCCGGCATGAGTTTCAAATTCCATGTTAAGGGAAAAAACCCCGGGGACACCGGGCAATTCGTCACCTAGAACATTCTTGAATTTTGATAGAGCGGGTGCCCCCCCAGATACTCCCTGACTGCGCAAATTGGCAATCCAGGCAGCGGGGCGTTCGGCACTGGTTCGAGTTGTAAAGTTAAACTCTTTACCGGTTATTTCGGCGCCAGCACGATAGGCCATAGCCGCCCCGTCACCGGTCAGCCCAGATACAGGGAATGCGAACGGTTTGAAGCTACTGGTACCGGCACATAATACTGTGGCTCTGGCTTTAAAGACAAGGGGGCCATTACTGTCCCGGTCAAAACCCAGAGCGCCGGCAATCCCCCCATCCTGCTTGATCAGGTCAGTAATCATAACCCTGTCCCGAATTTCAATGTCACTCGCATCCAACTGTTTTCTTAAAACTAATGCAATCTGACCGCGCGTCAATTGGAGCGATTCGCTGTATCCTGGACCCATTGAATTAGTGATAGGTCTGCCGTTTGTGTCTTTATTGAATTCAACACCCCAGGATAATAGTTCCTCATACCTGGCATATGATTCCTTGAATATTATCTCGGCCCAATCCCGGTTATTAACATACTCGCCGACGCTATTAATCCTTTCCATGCACATATCCAGCTTGTTTCCCCAGTCAGGGTTAAAGACCATCAAACCCGCGGCAAGGGAAGTGGCACCTGACCTGCCAACGTAGCCTTTTTCTACCAGAATGACCGATAATCCCTGCTCTTTAGCCCTTATGGCAGCAAAGCAACCGGCCATCCCCCCACCAATCACCAAAACATCGCTCTCAATTACTTTCTCTTCTGTCACCGGAAATCCTCCTCACGTTTAGCTTCGGATACTCTGGCCAGCTGTCAATCTTCATCTAAAACCAAAATATATGATAACAGACAGCTATTCCCCGGGGAGCCGGGACGGGTACCTCTCATCGTAGGGTATAGACAGGTCCGGCCACCACTCCCTGGGAACCGGTTTCTTGTATGCCTTCATCCGGCCGTTTTCCTCTTTAAGCAGCACCCAGGCCAGCCATTCCGGGTCATCCCGGCGGGGGTAGTCCTCACGGTAGTGAGTACCCCGGCTTTCTGTCCGGAACAATGAAGCCCGCAGCCTCATCTCGGCATTAATAACCATGTTTTTCGTCTCATGAGCCAGGCGCAGCTCATGTGCGTCCCCGGCCAACATCCTGGGGACAAGGTGGTCTCGCATAAATTCAACTATGGTCAGTGCCGCGTTCAGTCTCTCCCCGTGCTTGACACGCGATATGAAATACGGCATCATGAGGTTCTGCAACAACTGCGTCACCCACGCTGGACTAAAGCCGCCCTTACGCTCCGCAGGCGCCAGCACTGCCTTTCTGGCTCTGTCCAGATCCCTTTCATCCGTTACCGGCATTTGTACCTGCTCAGCATAGCGTGATGCTGCGGTACCGGCTCTGGCGCCAGTAGAAGAGGCCGTAGCGGTGGCAAAACCCATGCCGGCGTATTGAGCACCAGCCACCCATGTCGCGCAGTTATCACCGGCAACATACAACCCGTTGATACCAGAAAAACAGTCCTTATCAACCGGCCAGACACCCTCGACGGTATGAATTGACATCCCCGGAGCCGAGTTTGATACCATCTCATCACCACCCCTGGTCACGGGTGCCCGCCCGGTATGGGCTTCAAAGTCGATACTGAGGCCCATGCCATCCCCGAGCACCTCATTACCCTCGGCATTGATTAAGGGCAACCTCATCTGCGGTGGACGGCGATCCCCAAGTTTGGCTCGCCGTCCGTGAAAGTCCTCAAATTCCTTGCCGGCTATTTCCGCACCGGCCCGGTAGGCCATCACATGGCCATCAGCCGTCAAGTCGCCAATGGGCCATGCCCCCCAAGGCTTGAAACCACCCGCTCCGGCACAGAGGACGGTTGCCTTAGCCTTAAAGATATAAAGCTCACCGCTCTCTATCGAAAAGCCGACAGCACCGACAACACATCCATCCTGCTTCAGGAGCTCGGCAACCATAACTCTCTCCAGAATATTAACGCCTACTTTTTGAGTATAGCTCCTCAGCGGCTTTACCCAGTCAAAGCTGACACCATCATGCAGTATCCACATCAGCGCCTCACTGGCGCCCTCGTGGGCCTCTTTCATATAGTTGCCTTGCTCATCCTTGATGAAGACCACGCCCCATGATACCAGGTCTTGATACCTGTCATAGGAATCCCTCAGTATGGTTTCCGTCCACTCGCGGTTATTTATGTATTCGCCACGTATGTAAGACTGCTCCAGCCACTCTTCCATCTTGTGGCCCCACTCCGGATTGAAAACACCGGTAGCGTGTGCCCACGGGGTCTGGCCTGACCTGCCTACATACCCCTTAGATACCAGCACCACTTCCATCCCTGACTCTTTTGCTTTTACAGCAGCGAAAGCTCCCGCCATCCCCCCACCAATCACCAAAACATCGGTTTCAATAACGCTTGCCATAGTCACCAGTTTTTCTCCTTTTCCTGATCCCTATTACCCGCAAACAACAATACTGATACGCTATTTCTCTCACATTTTAGTAAGCCCTTTATCTCAGATACCAGGTACACACCCCGGCGCCCGTACCATCAGAACCGCCACACAGGCAGACCGGAGAACACGGTCAGAAACACTGCCCATCACCCACCGGCTTATTCCGGATTTTCCATGAGTAGCCATAATAACAAGATCTACCTCGTTATGAGTAGCATAGTCAGCAATTTGCTCGGCGGG
Source organism: uncultured Dehalococcoidaceae bacterium (assembly GCA_964404475.1). GTDB lineage: Bacteria > Chloroflexota > Dehalococcoidia > Dehalococcoidales > RBG-16-60-22 > CAYOKF01. The sequence continues at coordinate 3,278 of CAYOKF010000090.1, forward strand.
TGAACCGAGAAGCACCTCTGTCCGTACGCTAATCCCTCCCTTTTTCAACTGCTTGGCTATCCTTTCCAGGTATCTCTGTGCTTGTTTATATTTCCGGCCGACCGCGCCAACATACGTTGGTTCAGACTGCGGCATCGGCACATCCGGAGCTGGCGCGCCCCCACCCATATCCTGAACAGTCAAATCCAGCATCTGGTAACCCCGCGATACTCTGGCATCACGGCTAACCTGGCTAACCGGTATACGCTCGGTAACGCTGATTAGGATTACCTCCTCTGGAGAACAGCCCTTGACCGCAGTCTCCACGTGAGGAAGCACACATTCCGCCAGTTTCGAGCCATCCAGCGGGACTAAAATCTTCCGGTACATTCCCTCACCTCCTTTGAGTAACCCAAAGAATATATACATCAGTATAGCAAAATCTCCAGAATAAACAAGTGAGTTATCCTTCACCTTATCCGCCCTATTGACAATAGCATATAAGGTAAGGTAATATCGCCGAAACAGAGATGGTAGATAATTTATTAAAACAATATTCCCGGGGAGAGCGCAGCCGAAAAATTTACTTCAGGCGCCGCAGGAAAATTGTTATTTCTGTCAGTTGTATCCTTGTCCTGCTGGTGGTTTTTCTCTGTCTTTACCACCTGACCGACATCATTTTCGGGCCTCCCGCCACTTTGAACGCCGTTTCCGGCGCTGGTGACTGGGCTTTATTTCACCATGACCTCACCCGCTCCGGTAGTACCAATCCCGGCGGCACCCTGCCCCAAGGCAAAATAAAGGCGGCCTTCTCTACAGGCGCTGAAATTAACTCATCACCGGCCGTGGCTAATGGTATGGTCTACTTCGGCTCCAGAGATAGCAAGCTCTACGCCCTGGACGCAACTACCGGTGCCAAGCTCTGGGAGTTTGAGACCGGTACCTGGGTAGATTCCTCCCCGGCCGTGGCTAATGGTGTGGTCTACTTCGGCTCAAATGATGGCAAGCTCTACGCCCTGGATGCCTTAACCGGCGAAAACATTTGGTCTTTCAAAACCGAGTACGCGGTCAAGTCCACACCGGCAATAGCCAATGGCCGGGTCTACTTTGGCTCCACGGACTTTTTCGTCTACGCACTGGATGCTGAGACCGGGGAAAAAATCTGGCGTTTTGAAACAGAGAACAACATTATCTCTTCCCCGGCTGTAGCTAATGGCATTGTCTACATCGGGTCAATGGATAACTCCTTCTACGCCCTGCACGCGCTGAGCGGGCGGCTCCGCCTTCAATTTATAGCCTACTCACCAGCACTCGTTTCCCCAGCGGTAGCTAATGGTGTCGTGTATTTCGGCAATAATCGAGGCACTTTATATGCCATTGATGGCCAGGCTCGAAACTGGTTACAAGAGGTTAAGCTCACCCCCTACTGGAGAACACTGAATATCTACGGGGTATTACCACACCCCCCACTCCCCTCCGGCTTTCTCTGGTCACTCGATCTGGGGGAAAAAATCAATTCCTCCCCGACTCTTTCCGGCACTAACATGTACCTGGGCGTTGGCAATAAACTGGTCTGTGTAGACATCCAGCGGAAGGAAAAACTCTGGGCATTTGAGACCGGGGGGCGGGTAAGGTCCTCACCGGCAGTAGTTGACAATGCGGTCTATGTAGGCAGTGAAGACGGCTATCTCTACGCACTGGATGCCGCCACCGGTGAGAAGCTCTGGGACCTGTTTATTGGCGATAAGATAATTTCATCCCCGGCCGTAGCCGACGGCAAGATTTATGTCGGCTCATATGACGGGAACCTGTATATCATCGAATAGCCTGATGGTATCCAGGTGGCAATGACTCCGTTCAGCTTATTTAATAGCCGAGGCGGCCCATCCGTTCCAGTACTGCCTGTTCCTCACCCTGTGGCCTTTCCTTCAGTGTCAATTCAACACGGTCAGGATTAAGATTTTTACCTTTAATAGCCGCGTCATCAGGTCCGTAACGATAGGCGCGAAATACCTGATTGGTCCAGCCCCCCTCACTTCTCCAGCCGTAAAACGGGTTGATATACTCCCAGACGACTTCCCTATCCACGGTGACTTCAAAGAACCTGCCCCAGGCTCCCTCACAGATAAGGGTATTGCCGTTGGGTAACCGCTGAGCGCCGGAGATGAAGTACGAGAAAAAACTGTGTGGCGGTTCCCCCAAATATTGCCACACTATCTCCCCCGACTCTGGATTTACCTCCACCACACGGGAGTAATCCGGCTGCCTGGCTTGCCGGCGAGAGCCATTATCAAAAACCAGAATATTGCCGTTCTCCAGCAGAGTGGGATCATGTGGAAGTGACAGCTCACCGGCACCCCAGCGCCACTTGATATCACCCGTCTCTTTATCAATGATATCGATGGTATCAAGGTGATGTAAGGTGGTCAATATATCACCGTTCGGCATAACAAAACAGGAATTAGCATGAGTCCACTCAGCACGTGGAGTCATTGGGCCAAGGACATCTATTTCAGGGTCAAGGTGTTCATGGGCATACCACTCCCAGACCACCTCCCCCCCCGGGGTAACCTCCTTGAAATAGTCCGACCACATTAAACCATCCCGCTCTGTACCGGGCATACCGCCACGAATTTTAGGGAGTATTTCCACCGGAAGCCGATACAAACCGAGAATCATGGTGTTGCCATTTTCCATGCGGCAGAAATCGTGATGCTGATAGGCATCACCATACTCCCAGAGCCGGTTACCATCCCAATCCACCTCCATAATATTGCCACCGGAAGCACCACCCCAGGCCACCGGGCTATTGATGTCCTTTGCCGCATAGAGCAGGTTACCACCTGGCAGCAGCTTACCATACCCTCCCGGAGGTGCTGACATATCCCAGCAGTGAACGGGGCGTCCTTCCATGTCCATGAGCCAGGTGACTGAGCCCATCATGGGTGTAAACAGGGTGTAGCCATTATAGCATTTCTCCGGCGCATAATAAGGAACCCACGGTGAACACGGACGTCTGGTAATTTTATCACTCATCTCACAGTCTCCTTTGTCCATAAGATTGCGGAAACTACTTTGTTGCCATTTTCGGCAGACAACGACTGCGCTTTCATACAAGCTCAGTTAAGATGAATTTAAAGACACCTGCTTGCTAACAGCAAGACAAGACTAGATCTGCAGACAGGCCACCTGATGGCCACCGCCAACATCACGCAACTGCGGAATTGTCTGGCTGCATTCCGGTTTGGCAAAGTCACAGCGAGGATGGAAACTACAACCGGACGGGGGATTCAACGGGCTGGGCACCTCACCCTTCAAAATGACACGCTC
>CAYOKF010000091.1:0-6578 GCA_964404475.1 uncultured Dehalococcoidaceae bacterium
GGATTAAGGGAATACTTGAAGAGCCTGCGGTAACTCACTCGTTGACAGGTCACGCGCCTTACCCCTAAAATCTTATTGATTAATCTATCCGGATAAATGGAGAACAGTGTTGACCAGTGACGAATTACGGAAGGCGTTTTTAGAATTTTTTAAGGAAAAGGGACACAGGGTGATTCCCAGCTCTCCGTTGATACCCAAAGGTGACCCCACCCTGCTGCTGACCACAGCGGGCATGGTGCAGATCAAGCCTTATTTTATGGGCAGGGAAAAGCCGCCCAGTCACCGCTTGGCATCTTGCCAGAAGTGCTTCCGCACCACTGATATAGAGTCGGTGGGTGATGCCAGTCACCTTACCTTCTTTGAGATGCTGGGTAACTTCAGCGTGGGCGACTATTTCAAACAGGAAGCTATTAGCTGGGCATGGGAATTTGTGACTGAGTGGTTGAAGCTCTCGCCGGAGAGACTTTGGATAACCATTTTCCTTGATGATGACGAGTCCTTTACTTACTGGCGGAAGATAGGAATTCCTGAAGAAAGAATATTGAGATTTGGTGAGGAGGACAATTTCTGGGGCCCGGCTGGCAGTTCCGGGCCCTGCGGCCCGTGCAGCGAAATCCACTATGACTTTGGGGAGGGGGTCGGCTGCGGGAAGCCTGACTGCAAGCCCAACTGCGAGTGCGGGCGCTTTTCCGAGATATGGAACCTGGTCTTTACCCAGTACAACCAGGACGAGACTGGCGAGCGCACGCTGTTGCCCAAGCCGAACATTGATACCGGCATGGGGTTGGAAAGGACCACAGCGGCGTTAGCCGGTAAGAGTTCCGTCTATGAGACTGCCCTGTTTGCGCCGTTGCTGGAGTGCATCGGCAGACTGTCCGGGCAGCGGTACGGTGCTGATGTAGAAATGGACGGGGCCATGCGGGTAGTTGCCGAGCATGGGCGGGGTATTGCTTTTTTGATTGCAGACGGGGTGATTCCCGGCAATGAGGGGAGGGACTATGTGTTACGCCGTCTGTTACGCCGGGCGGTACTCTTCGGGAGAAGACTGGGCCTGGATAAGCCGTTCCTGGCGGAGATAGCGCGGACGACTATTGAGCAGATGGGACATGTCTATCCGGAACTGGGGCAGAGGCGTGATTTTATCCTCCAGGTTGTGGAAATGGAGGAGGAGAGGTTTGAGGATACACTCAGCACCGGACTGGAGCTGATTGACAGCGTGATGGCCAGGAAAGCTACCCGGAAGGCCGGGGAAATATCAGGCAAGGACGTCTTTAAGCTCTATGACACCTACGGTTTTCCCGTTGAGCTGACCAGTGAGATTGTCAGTAGCCGGGGGTTTTCCGTAGATATCGCTGGCTTTGAGAAAGAAATGGAGAAGCAGCGGGAGAGGGCCCGGGCTGCTCACAGGTTCGAAGCTAAGGAAGCAGTCAAAACGGGCGAGGTGCTGGATGTAGGCGAGACCTGCTTCGTCGGTTACCATTGCCTTGAGCAAGAATCAAAGATACTTAAATTGCTAACGGACAGTAAATCCGTGGCGTCAGTGGGGGAGGGGAAGCCGGCGAACCTGGTTCTGGCGGAGACCCCCTTCTACGGGGAGATGGGTGGTCAGGTGGGTGACGCCGGTGAAATAACCGGCCCCCGGGGGCGCTTTGCCGTGACCGATACTGTCCGGGGTGCTGCCGATACCATTATTCATCAGGGCTATGTTGCCGAAGGCAGTCTGGCTGTCGAGGATGAAGTCCGGGCCAGGGTTGACGGAGAACGGCGGCTTGACATTGCCCGTAACCATACGGCGACTCATCTGCTCCAGCTTGCCCTGCGCCAGGTGCTGGGCGGGCATGTTCAGCAGCGGGGTTCGCTGGTAATGCCTGAGCGTCTCCGCTTTGATTTTTCTCACCTCACCGCGATAACGGAAGAGGAATTACAAAAAGTGAACAGAGCGGTTAATGACAGTATCCGCCGGAACCTGCGGGTTTATGATGAAGAGCTACGCTATAATGAGGCAATCAAGCAGGGTGCCCTTGCCCTGTTTGACGAGAAGTACGGGGACACGGTGCGGGTGCTGAAAATTGGGGAGCCGGCGGTCAGTGCCGAACTATGTGGCGGCACCCACGTTAACTTTACCGGGGAGATAGGCTATTTCCATATCGTTGCGGAGAGCGGCATTGGCGCGGGACTGCGCCGTATTGAGGCGGTCACGGGGCGGCAGGCCGAGGTTTTTATCAACCAGCGCCTGGCCAGTCTGGAGGGTATTCTACAGGCTCTGGGAGTTTCTGCTGATAGTGTTGAAGATAGGGTCTCCGGTCTGGTTGCGGAACTGGACAAGGAGCACAAACAGATTCTGGCTCTGGAAAGGGTACTGGCGCAAAGAGAAGCTGAATCATTGCTTCATCAGGCAGAAGTGGTTAATGGCGTAACACTTTTATCAGCCAGGGTGTCATTTTCTGACCAGCAGATTTTGCGGGAAATGGCTGATTTGCTGCGGGATAAACTGGAGAGCGCGGTGATTGTGCTGGGCGCAGTCAATGAAGGCAGGCCGGTCTTTCTGGCGGCGGTAACCCCGGACCTGGTAGCCAGGGGCTATCACGCCGGAGAGATAGTGAAGCAAGTGTCCGGGGTGGCTGGTGGTGGCGGTGGTGGTAAAGCCAGCCTGGGGCAGGCGGGGGGCAGGGATGAAGGCAAACTGGACGAAGCCCTGCGCCTGGCAAAGAGTTTGCTACAGTCTGGAGGTGGCGATAACGCGAAGTCTGGGGCTTGATGTTGGTGACCGGAGGATTGGGGCGGCACTCAGTGATCCGGAAGGTATACTGGCCAGCCCGCTAACGATAATCGAACGTAGTGATGACCGGGCTGCTTTGGCCGCGATAATTGATATCATCAATACCAATCAGGTGGGGCAAATAATCGTTGGTCTGCCACTTTCTCGGGACGGAAGCATCGGCCAGCAGGCGGAGAAGGTGATGGCCTTTGCCCGTGAGCTGGGAAAGCATACTGATGTTTCCATGGATTTCCGTGATGAGATTTTGTCAACAGTAGAGGCGAACCGCCTGATGCGGGAAACTGGAAAGGGTAAAAGGAAAGGCCATGATGATGACATCGCGGCGGCGGTCATCCTGCAGGGTTATCTGGAAGAAGGTCGTTAACCTGTCTCAATTCAGTAAGTTTGACTAACTGCTTGCCCGCCATTTTTGGTGGTTACCTTCATTGACAAGCCTTTTGCCTTATGCTTATCATATAATTGGTGTTCTGTATTTGCAATGAATTCTTTTGAAGAAGGTTTTTGGTAAAGGTAAAAAGATATGGCAGTGAAGCGGGATTATTATGAAGTTTTAGGTGTATCTCAGGAAGCCTCTGCTGATGAGATAAAGAAGGCTTTTCGCCGGCTGGCTTTTCAGTATCACCCTGACCGTAACCGTAATGACGGGGCTGAAGAAAAGTTTAAGGAAATAAATGAGGCTTACGAAGTGCTCTCTGACGCTGATAAGCGGTCTGCCTATGACCGCTTCGGACACGAAGGTGCCGCTGGTTTCTTCGGGAGGGGTTTTGAGGGGTCTGACTTTGGTTTTGGCGGATTCGGGGATATCTTCGAAGCGTTTTTTGGCGGGGCAAGTACGTCTACCCGCCGTGCCCCGCAGCGTGGTGCTGACCTGCGCTGCAGTGTTACGGTATCTTTTGAGGAAGCGGCGCTGGGCTGTGAGAAAGAGGTGCCGATAACCCGCACCGAGACCTGTTCTACCTGCCGTGGTTCCGGGGCTAAGCCGGGCACTCAGCCCAGCCAGTGCCCCACATGTAACGGTACCGGTCAGGTGCGCCGGGTGCAGCGCAGTATTTTCGGTCAGTTTATCAATGCCGCTGTTTGTGACCAGTGCCATGGTGAAGGCAAGATTATCACGGAAGTTTGTCCGGATTGCCGGGGCGCCGGTACTCAGAAGCATAAGCGCACTATCTCTGTGGAAATACCTGCCGGAGTTAATGGTAGTTCGGCAATACGTATCACTGGCGCGGGTAATGCCGGGTTGAGGGGTGGTTCTCTAGGTGACCTGTATGTGACGCTGTCAGTGCAGAAACACAAATTTTTCACCCGGGAGGGTGATGACGTTCTCTTTGAGCTGCCGGTTAGTTTTGTTGAGGCGGCACTTGGCGCTGAGGTCGAAGTCCCCACCCTCTATGGTGACAGCAAGCTGAATATACCGGCGGGCAGCCAGACAGACAGGGTTTTCCGGCTGAAAGGCAAGGGCATTCCTCACCTTCAGCGCGGCGGGCATGGTGACCAGCTGGTTAGAATAACCGTGGTTACTCCTGAATCGTTAAGCAAGGAACAGCGCAAGCTGTTCGAGGAGCTGGGAAAGACGCTGGGTCATGTCAGGAGGAAAGACCAGGTTTCCTGATTTTGACATTGTGGCATAACTATTCAGGAACCGGAACGGCGCCTCTGCCGTTGAAAGAGGGAGAAAAGCCTCCACTTGCGTCCGGCCAGCTCATGTCTGGTAACACCCCCCATCAAGTCAGCGGCCGCCTGTTTCGGCGGCAAATCCTCATAGAGTACCTGATAAAGTTTTTCCGTGATTGGCATTTCTAGCTCAAGCTGCCGGGCTATATTGCGGGCGACCAGGGTGGTGCCTACCCCCTCAGCCACCTCGTTCATGGAGTCGATTATCTCGGTGAGGGTTTGTTCTCCCTTCGCCAGCTCTGCGCCTACATAGTGGTTACGGCTTAATGGACTGGCGCAGGTAGCGATTACGTCACCCAGGCCGGCTAGGCCGGAAAAGGTGAGCGGGTTTGCCCCCAGGGCGACCCCAAGGGCGGTTATTTCGGTCAGCCCCCGCGTCATAAAGGCTGCCTTGGCATTGTCGCCGTAGTCCAGTCCGTCGGCAATGCCGGCGCCCAGGGCGATAATATTCTTCAGGGCTCCCCCCAGCTCTACTCCGACCACGTCGGAATTGGTAAAAACGCAGAAATCAGGGGTTGTCAGCAGCCTCTGAACCTTTCTGGCGGTGGCATTATCACTGGCGGCTGCCACTGTAGCTGCGGGCAGATTGCGTACCACTTCCCGGGCGAGGTTGGGTCCGGAGCAAACACAAATATTGGCATGGAAACGGGGGTTTATCTCCTCAGCAATTACCTGAGACATGCGCTTGCCGCTGCCTACCTCCAGCCCCTTGGCGCAACTAACTATTAAAACCGACTTGTTAAGGTGACTGGCCACCAGCTGTATGTTCTGTCGCATTGTCGGCGAAGGTACCGCCAGGATTACCGCATTGGCGTCGTTCATGGCTTCGCTGAGGTGACTGTTTATATGTATCTGGGGCGGGAAGCTGAGTTTGGGGAACTGGTTTTGATTTGGGCCCTTAGTTTTCAGTTTCTGGGCTTCCCGTTCCGTACGTGCCCACAGCCGGACTTCAGTTCCCTTCCGGGCGAGCATGAAACCCAGGGTTATTCCCCAGCTGGTGGTACCAATAATAGCGACTCTTTGCATAACGTAATTGCGCTTTCTGCGGATGGACTATCGCAGTTTGGTTAGCGTGAGCGGGTTTTTAGGTATCAACTTTTTCGCCTAACCTGCGTTCTGTGCCGGAGAGTAAGCGGACGATATTATCACGGTGCATCACAATTATGAAGATGGCACCGGCTAAAGAGTAAGCCAGATATTCGAGCGGGAACCCGTTGATAATGGTGAGCGGAATCAGTATCGCGTAAGCGGCGACAGCCCCGGTGATAGAACCCAGGGAGGCGTACCTGGTCAGGCAGGCGCCGAGGATCAGGATTTCCCCGCCAAATAGCGCTGCTGCCGGACAAAGAACCATCAATCCGCCGAAAAAGGTGGCCACTCCGCGCCCGCCTTTAAATTTAAGGAATATTGACCATTTATGACCGAATACCGCGGTTAAAGCGGCCAGCACCTGGGCACTGGTCAACACCCACAGTAGCCCAGAGTCACCTATTGCTGCATACTCGCCATGGAATATCAGGCGGGCAAGCCCTACCGCCAGTGCTCCTTTAGCCACATCGAGAACAGCTACCATAAAAGCTGCCTTCTTGCCGGCAGTCCGTAATACATTGGTGGCTCCGGTGCGGCAGCTACCCATTGTGGTAATATCGGAATTGATGGTGCGGTTGCTTACCAGCTTGCCAAAGGGAATCGACCCCAGAAGGTAGCCGAGCAAGGCTACGGCGAAAAACTTGGCTATTATCATGACTCTTCCCTCGTTTTAAAAATCAGGCGGAGCGGCGTACCGCTAAAGCCGAAAGCGTGGCGCAGCCTGTTTTCCAGAAAGCGCCGGTAGGAGAAATGGATTAGCCTGGTATCATTGACGAAGAAGACGAAGGTTGGCGGGTTAACCTCTGGCTGGGTGGCATATAATACCTTGAGCTGTTTCTTGCCTCTTCTGGGCAGGTTATGAGTGGCGATTGCCTGCTGGATAACATTATTAACGGTGGCGGTGGGTAATCTCTTGAGTCTTTCCTGGTAAACCTGATATGCCTGGGGCATCACCTTGTCCACTCCCTGCCCGAACTTGGCGGAAGTGTAGAGAACCGGTGCGTAGGTCATGAATTTAAGCTGGTTCCTGATCTGCTTG
>CAYOKF010000092.1:0-6574 GCA_964404475.1 uncultured Dehalococcoidaceae bacterium
ACAGGGCAATCCCTTCGATATAGTTGCTGAATTAATGGAGTTATATTCTCTGGATGGTAATTCTGCCCCGGTGCCTCTGGTTGGTGGAGCCGTGGGTTATTTCAGCTATGACCTGTGTCATTTCATCGAGAGGCTACCCGCCACCGCCATTGATGACTTACAACTACCGGAATGCTACCTGGCTTTCTATGATAGTGTCATTGTCGTTGACCATCTGGAGGGCAGGGTTTTCCTGGCATCATCCGGGTTTCCGGAGCTGGAGGAAAGCCAAAGGATAAAGAAAGCCGGAGAAAGGCTGAAAGAGACCAGGGACCGTATTTCAAATAACCACATGCTTCTTGTTGCCGGAACGTCTCCGCTGGCGGAGGGTATCACGCTCAAAGGTAACTTCTCCCGCGAGGAATACATTGCTGCGGTAGCCACTGCCCGTGAGTACATACGGGCCGGGGATATTTTCCAGGTGAATCTATCCCAGAGATTTGATGTTGAGCTGAGTATTCCACCCTATGAGCTGTACCGGAAGTTGCGCAGTATTAATCCGGCGCCCTTTGCCAGTTATCTTGGCTTTGAGGGGGTGAGCATTGTCGGGGCATCTCCGGAGAGGTTCCTCAAGGTTAGCGGCGACCGTGTCGAGACCCGCCCTATCAAAGGAACCCGGCCACGGGAGAAGTCTCCGCAGAAAGATAAAGCCCTGGCTAAGGAGTTACTATCAAGCGTTAAGGATAGGGCGGAGAATATCATGATTGTTGACCTGTTGAGGAATGATATCGGGCGGGTCTGCCGTTACGGCACCGTGCAGGTGACCGAGCTGGCTATCCTGGAGACCTATCCCACCGTTTTTCACCTGACATCGACCGTGGTGGGCAGGTTATGGCCGGGGAAGGGGCGCATTGATTTGCTGAAAGCCACTTTCCCCGGCGGGTCAATAACCGGCGCTCCCAAAGTGCGGGCAATGGAGATAATCGATGAGATGGAGCCTACCCGCCGCAGTGTTTACACCGGCTCCATCGGCTACCTTAGTTTCAGCGGTGATATGGATATCAACATCGTTATCCGGACGATTCTGGTGAAGGGGGAAAGGGCTTACTTTCAGGTGGGGGGTGGCATTGTTTACGACTCGGAGCCGGAAGCGGAGTATTTGGAGACTCTGGATAAAGCCAGGGCGCTGATGCAGGCGCTTAACATATCCACTGAAATTGCTGTTGAGGGGACAGGGTGATACTGGTTATCGATAACTATGATTCCTTCACCTATAACCTGGTGCAGTACCTGGGAGAACTGGGTAATGAGCCGGTGGTCTACCGCAATGACGCCGTTACTCTGGCGCAGATTGAAGCGGCGGCACCGAGTCATATTATCATTTCTCCAGGGCCCTGTACTCCTCTGGAAGCGGGGATATCCAACGACGTGGTGCGTTATCTGCGGGGAAAGATACCCATTCTAGGAGTATGCCTGGGCCACCAGTGTATCGGCTATGTCTATGGCGGCCTGGTCAGGCGGGCATTGGTGCCGGTGCACGGTAAAAACTCGCTTATTTATCACGATGGTGAGACGATATTCCGGGGGGTGCCGTCGCCGCTGGTGGGGGGGCGCTATCACTCGCTGGTGGTTGACGCCGTGACGCTGCCGGCTTCTCTTGAGGTCTCGGCGAGGACTGAGGACGGGGAGATTATGGGGGTGAGAAACCGCCGGGATATGGTGGAGGGAGTCCAGTTTCACCCGGAGTCAATCCTGACCGACTGCGGGCATGAGATATTAACCAATTTCCTGGGTTTGTTTTTGCCGGGAGAAGAGAGGCGCTAATGGAAGAGATTGTTTATTTAAACGGGGAGCTTGTGCCCTGGTCTCAGGCGAAAGTGTCGGTTTATGACCAGGGTTTCCTTTACGGTTATGCCCTGTTTGAGACCATGCGTGCCTATAATGGCAAGATTTTTCTCCTGGAACGGCATTTAGACCGTCTGCGGAGTTCCGCCGGGGTTATCGGTTTTAGCCCGGAGCTGGCCGGTATCGACCTGCGTCAGGCATGCCGGGATACGCTTGGCGCTAATAATGTCAGGGATGCCCGGCTGCGGCTCACTGTTTCCAATGGTGAGGTTGACTCTGGCCACTGGACGGAGATTGGCAGTGCCCCTACTGTGGTCGTCACGGCCAGGAATTATATACCTCTGGCGGTAGAGGTGTATGAAACGGGCTACAAAGCCGGGGTGGCTTCAATGCGGCGCTGTAGCCAGTCGCCAATATGCCGGATGAAATCGGCCAATTACCTGCACAGCCTTCTTGCCAGGCGGGAAGCCGGAAAATACGGACTGGATGAAGCGCTGCTATTAAATGAGCGGGGGCTTGTCGCTGAGGGCAGCGTCAGCAATGTCTTTTTCGTAAGAGACTCAGTTCTGGTTACGCCGTCTCCGGAGAGTGGCATCCTGCCCGGCATTACCCGGGGGGTGGTGATGGAAATCGCCGGCGGACTGGGGATAAAGGTCACCGAAGGTGAGGTGAGATTAAGCGACTTGGAACAATTTGACGAGGCTTTCCTGACCAACTCGGTAATAGAGCTAATGCCGCTGGTGGAGGTCAGGGATGGCGCGGGGAAGATGGCCGAAATCGGTTCGGGGAAACCGGGCGCAGTTACCAGGAAGATGATGGCCGCCTACCGCGAGACGGTGGCAAGAGAGACCTCCGGGGAATGACCGGGTAGCCCGCTAGGGATAAACCGCCGGAGCCTTCAAGCCGGTTGTTTCCGGCAGTCCCAGCATCAGGTTCATATTCTGGATGGCATTGCCGGCGGCACCCTTCACCAGGTTATCAATGGTGCTGATAACAATCAGTCGTCCGGTGCGCTGGTCAATGGTAGGGTGAATCAGACAGAAGTTATTGCCCCAGGTGTGTTTAGTGTGGGGTGGGGTATCAACTATCCTGACAAACGGTTCATCCTTATAAAAATCCAGATAGATTTGCTTTAGCTCTTGTTTCCCCTTATCATCGGCGGCAAGCTTGCCGGGTGCCAGTAAGGAGTAGGCGGTAGTCAGTATTCCCCTGGTCATCGGCAGAAGGTGGGGGACAAAGGTTATTGAAACCGGCTGTGCAGTGCTGAGATTTTGCAGTTCCTGAATAATCTCAGGCAGATGGCGGTGACCGTCAAGGGCGTAGGCAGCGGTATTGTCGTTGGCTTCGGAGAAGTGCGTGGTCAGGCTGAGGGTTCGGCCGGCACCGGAAAGACCGGACTTGCTGTCAATGACAATGTCGGCTTTAGTTAATCCGCTCTTTATTGCCGGTGCTAAAGCCAGGATGGCGCCAGTGGGATAACAGCCGGGATTGGCGACAAGCTGCGTAGCAGCAATCTGAGCCCGGTATAGCTCAGGCAGGCCGTAAACCGCCTGCTGTAATCGCTCCGGAGAGGGGTGGGTAAAGCCGTACCAGCTTGGGTATTCCGCGGCATCCTTCAATCTGAAATCAGCGCTGATATCAATTACCCTGACGCCATTGTTTAGTAATGTTATTACTTCCTGGGCGCTCTCCTTATGCGGCATGGCCGAAAAAGCAAGCTCTACCTCGCCCAATTTGGCTTCGATATCCATTTCCAGGCCAGCCAGATGGGGAAAGACCATACCCAGCCCTTGCCCGGCGGCAGACCGTCCGGTGACCGAGGTAAGCTCTACCTCGGGGTGCTGGGACAAGAGCCGTGCCAGTTCCACTCCGGCATAACCGGTAACATTGATGATACCAACTTTGATTTTAGCCATCTTTTTAACCTTGTTCCATGAACTTGCTTAGATTATAGCACACGCCTGGCTCAATTGATATGGGTCTTCCCGTCATTGGCGCTAAACACTCCGCCTTGCCAGCAGGCGTTAACCTTTGATTACCCCGATTGGTCTAGTCCGGGCAATTATTCGGGAGATACCGGCGCCATGAGCTACGCCGACCACTGAGCTTACGTCTTTATAGGCGGTTGGTGCTTCTTCAGCCAGTCCGGCGAGGCTGCCTGCCCGCACCGTGATACCGCGTTCTTCCAGCGATTTGAGCACGTCTCTGCCATGAAGCTGTTTCTTGGCAGCGGAGCGGCTCTGCAATCTGCCGGCGCCGTGGCAGGTGGAGCCGAAGGTCTCCTTCATCGCCTCTTCCGTGCCCACCAGAATATAGGAAGCGCGCCCCATATCGCCAGGGATGAGTACAGGCTGCCCTATTTCCGTGTATTTCCGGGGCACATCAGGGTGACCGGCGGTGAAGGCTCTGGTGGCCCCCTTACGGTGCACGCAGAGCTTCTCTCGGATGCCCTCTACTACATGCTCTTCAAGCTTGGCTATATTGTGAGTAACATCGTAGATGAGCTCCAGTCCGGCGTCCGTCTCGCTCACTCCCATGACTTGGCAGAAGGACTCCCTGACCCAGTGGGTGATGCACTGGCGGTTAGCCCAGGCATAGTTAGCGGCGCACCGCATTGCCTTCAGGTAAGCCTGACCTTCCGGGGATGTTACCGGGCTGCAGGCAAGCTGGCGGTCCGGCAATTCGATGCCATATTTCGGCATTGTCCTGACCATATCCTTGACATAATCTTCGGCAGTCTGGTGTCCCAGGCCACGGGAGCCGCAATGGATGAAAAGCATGACCTGACCCACTTGGTTTATCCCCATGACGTTGGCGGTGTCTGGCTCGTGTATCTGGTCGATTACGGCTACCTCAAGGAAATGGTTCCCGGAGCCCAGCGTGCCCAGCTGGGGTAAACCGCGCTCCTTGGCTCTTCCGCTGACATGAGAGGGGTCAGCACCAGTCATCTCCCCTCTTTCCTCGGTGGTGTCCAGGTCTTCCGGCCGGCCGTATCCCTTCTCCACAGCCCAGCGTGAGCCCTTAACCAGCACCCGGTCTATTTCCTGGTGGCTCAGTTTTATCTTGCCCCTAGAACCAACACCAGAGGGGACATTGTTATAGAGGGTGTCCAGGAGCCTGTTTATTTTGGGGCGGACTTCTTCCTCGCTCAGGTTGGTTCGCAGGATGCGGATACCGCAGTTGATATCAAAGCCAACGCCACCGGGAGAGACCACGCCGTCAGCTACCCTCATCGCGGCCACGCCACCAATGGCAAACCCGTAGCCCCAGTGTATGTCCGGCATAGCCATGGAATACCCCACGATTCCGGGCAGGAAGGCGACATTGGCCACCTGCTCCAGGGCCTGCTCTTCCAGGATATGCTCCAGCATCGCCTCGTCGGCGTAGATTAATCCCGGTACGCGCATGCCCGTCTTATAGCTGGCTGGTATGCGCCAGCGGTACTCGTCTATCTTCTCCAGAGATCCCTTCCACCGTGCCATCGCCTCACCTCCTCGAGATATCGAAGACAACCCGGGCTTGGTTCTTCAGTCTCTCCATAGTGACCAGGTTATAGGTAGCCGCCTTAACCCCTGTCTTCAGTTTATGGCTGGAGGGGCCATAATTCTCATTATAGAATATCGCCTTCAGTTATCTTTTGTCCAGAGAGGTTAGCTGAAACAGCTTGAAAATACTAACTTAAGAGGTGGGCCAAATTGTCAGGGCAGGGCAGTGTAAATAATAGATTACTTGAAAAGAGAAGCACTTACTCACTTTGTAGAGGCTCTAGAGTATCCGATTGTTGCCCTCAAAATTTCACCAACCAGGGTTAATTGTTGGTTGATCTCCTGCGATTCCAGGTTCGACCTGCTGCAACTACCGTTCGGGTTGGCTCACCAAACTGGTTAAAGAACTGCTCAAAGGATTCCTTGGTATTTTCGAGGGACGCCTAGGCTGCCTTGGTACCACTACTGTCGGTAACCATCACCCGTGAATGCTTTTTGTGAGTATCTACGCCTGCGTAAAGCATATTCGCCTCCATTGTTATTTTCTTTGATGCTACCGCAGACGCTTTTCATTATGCCGTTTGCTTATTTTATACCCCGTAAGACAGTGAAATTACTTTACTTAAACCTGCCGCCGCGAGCTAGCGAGGCGAATATAGCAAGACTACAGATGATGGCAGCTACCAGAAAGGTATCCTGGTATCCGCCGATGAGGGATAGTCTGGCAATTATTGACGGTGACAGGCCGTTACCGCTTAATTCGGCTGCGTGAAATAACTGGCGGCTGGTGAAAATCGCTCCGGCGATAGCCATGCCGCTGGCATTCCCTATTTGCCGTACCGTATTTAGCATCGCCGAGGCCGTGCCCAGCCTGTCTTTCGGCACCGCACCCATTATCGAACTGTTGTTAGGCGAGAAGAATAACGCTACACCCACACCATAGATTATCAGCCTGGGCAGAATATCAGCATCGCTTGATTCAGCGCCAAGGCCGCTAAGTAAGAAAAGCGCCAGACAGACCAGGGCTGCTCCAGCAGTACATAAAACTCGTGACCCTACCTTGTCCGATAACCAGCCACTAATAGGACCTACTACAATGCTAGCCATGGAGACAGTGGCGAGACGCAGCCCCGTTTCTGCGGCGGAATAGCTAAGCCCGTCAATCAAGTAGAAAGGCAAGAGCAGTATCGGCGCGGATAGGGCAAGTAACAAAATACCGAGGCTGATATTGCCGGTGGAGAAGAGGCGACTTCTGAAGAGATTCA
>CAYOKF010000093.1:0-6567 GCA_964404475.1 uncultured Dehalococcoidaceae bacterium
CCCCAGAGCTCCTCGATGTCCTGCTCGGCCTGTTTTACTGCTCCGGTCTCTCCATTGGGGATAAGGTCCTTGTAGGATGTTGCCGAGCCGTATTCCCGGGGTTGGAAGGCTACCGGCATAGGCACAGCGTGACCGAAGATGAGCGCCTGCTGCTTGGAGGCCAGCTTGGCCAGTACCGATTTAAGCTCGCTCTTGCCGGATACCCCGGACAGCACACTGTCGATGTCACGTTCATTGTCGAGCAGGAAGGTCGCCTTCGTCCCGACCTGTGACATAACCTCGTCGTCAATACCGCTGGGGCGCTGGTCAATTACCAGCAGGCTGACATTATACTTGCGCATTTCGCGGGCAATGGTGCCGAAGATGGTGTGGCTGGCTACCTCAGGGTTGAGGAATCTATGCGCTTCTTCGATGGTGATTACCAGGGGGGTGGGGCCGGCGGTTCCTTCACCCAGGGCTCTTTCTGTTCTCTCTCGGTAGCGGTCATAAATACGGCGGGTAAGTAAATTGGCTACCAGAATGTAAGCGGCAATATCATTATATCTGCCGAATTCAAGGACAACGTTCATCCCCTGGTCAAGGAAACCGAGGACGCGTTCCACGGCGTTGTCCTGAGCATGAGGAATAACGAAAGGCAGCCTTTCAATAGTGGCCAGTCCGCGCTGTAAATTTTGAAAAGTGCTTTCGTGTATTCTCAGGGATTCAACCAGCGCTTTGATTTCATCCGGGTCTTGCAGCTTTACCGTGTCATGCAGCCAGCTTTTACCTAAGTGGCGGCGCAGCTGGTACACTGCTTCAACCGCTAAATCGGTAAGGTTGAGGGTCTGGCGCAGCAGAGAGATATCTTCCGGCTCGATTTCATCATAGCCTATCCTGACCGCAAAGTCGGTGCTCACCTTGCGGCGGCGGGCATTTTCCTCGTCGAGGGTAAACACGGCTACTTTGGCGGGGAAGAGCTGCTTGAGCGCTTTGACTGACGTTCCTCCCTCGCTGGTGCCTGCCCAGCCGTACTCGCTGTGCATATCGAAAATAAGATTGGCGGCGGTGCTCTTTTGCAGCATACCGATGAGCAGTATTCTGGTGAGGAAGGTCTTGCCGGTGCCGCTCTTGCCGAAGATACCGTTGGAGCGCTTGACCAGCTCGGGCAGGTCAAGGCAAATCTTGGTCTCCATGTCCAGCGGAGTGCCGATGTAGTACCTTCCCTCGTCTTCACTGCCAAAGACAAGCTCAATGTCCGCTTGTGAAGCCAGATTCACCACGGAAAAGTGGCTGGGAACAGTTTTTACCGGCTGTGGGCCCTCCAGCAGGCTGTCAACATCACCGCCGATGACAAGGTAGGGAGAGACTTGCATGGTGCCAAAAGTGCTGGTGCCAATCAAGACCTCACTGGTGAAGGAATCAGTAATATCCGGAGGCGTAATGGTGAGTGCCGGGTCCGTCACCCCCAGACTGATGTCAGTGATCATGCCAAAGAAGCGGCGTTTCTGCCCTTCAATGGTTACGTAACGGCCCACCGCCATATCCTCCACCGATACCGCACCATCCAGCCTTACCTCGACGGCTTTTTCCAGTGAACCAGAGATAACAATACCGAGTCGTTCCGTCATTTCAGCCTCCCCAGAATGGATTTGAGTTGCCGGTAATCACCGCCAAGCAGAGAAGCTAGCTCCTTGCCGGCAGTCACCAGAAAAGCGTGGCTGTCCTCGTGTGCCTGGCTCATCTGGCGCAGGGCGGCAGCGGCCAGTTCGTCGGCGGGCACTGCCAGGCGGGTGTTGAGCAGGATATTGAGGAAATCAAGCGACTGGCTGAAGTTTCTGGTTTCTTCACTGTTGCACAGGTAAACGAAGCCGTGGATTCTGGCTGGTTGGGGAGGCAGGTAATGGTAAAGCCGCTCATCCTGCCGGTGGCCGACCACCAGTACGCTGAACTCGCTCCTGAGTAACCTGGCAAGCTGGGGGCTGGAACGGTAGATTGCCTCCTCATCGGGCTCGTCTTTACCACGGGCAATGGGACGCCGCCCCGGCTCAATTCCGGTGGTGGTGGCATTGGCGACCACTCCGTAGATTTCTATATCGGACTCTTTGTCTGAGGTCTTCACCAGGCTACCCAGCGGCGGCAGCTGATAAAGCTCATAGCACTGCGCTGTGAAATCCGCAGTGCTGGCTTCAATTACCTCGGCGATTTTTTCTGATATTTCAGTCATTTGTGATTACTAAACGCACTCCTTCTGGTTTTTTATCAGGTGACCCTCCCTCGGATAAGGGAGGGAGAATCTGTTATATGAGAGAGACTTCGCCCCTCCTTGACTCTCCCGTGCTGATGAGAGCGGGAGCGGAGGATAAGCCGGGCTGTGCCCTCCTCACTTTCCCTACTTCCCCTTTTTCCCCTTTTGCTGCTTGGGTTTCTTTACGTTCTTCCTGCCCTTGGTGCCCATGGCCGCCTCCTTTTATGTTTGATGGTTCAGTTATTTGAGGTTCCCTTATTCCTCGTTTTAGCAGCAGACCTTCTCTTAACTGAATTCTTATCAGGTAAAGATATTTTAATCTTCTCCATTTCACCAGGTTAGTTTGAAGGGACTCCGCCCCTTTAAAACTCTCTCCCGCACTGGGAGTTTAAGAGGGCGTTAGCCCTCTTTTTATTTTTCTCCCCCTCTCCTTTTAAGGAGAGGGGGACACAGGGGGTGAGGTCACGTTATATTATACCCACCTTGTCCGCTTGCTGAAGCTCTTGGCGGAGCCCAGCGTGGGCAGTTTTTCCTCCACCAGTGATGATTCTACCATCTGCCAGAAGTTTTCTCTATCGGCAGCGGTGACCACCGCCTGCTCGTGCGCTTCACTGAGCACCACCGGGTAGCCGTGCCCCCTACGGCACTGGTCTAAAACCAGAGCATGGGTCAGGTCAAGCAAACTGCTGTCAGCCGCCACCCACTCGGGAATCTCGACACGGGCTACCTCATCGGCTAACTTTACATAAAAGAAGTATATCTGATTTGATCCGTAATATTTTTTAACTATCTTCGACGGGCTGATAAAAAGGGCTGACCTTTCTCCATCTGACAGCAGGTGAAAGAATAGGTCACGGTCCCGTACTCCGGCCACAACGTCGCAATCACGGTTGGTGGGGCAAAAGCGGTCACAATCCGCCGGCTGGTGGGGACAGATAGCTAAACGCAGCACATTGACGACATCGGTGCTGCGGGGAAAGCTGATATAGCTGGCCAGGGCCAGTTTGCGGTCTTTATTAAACTTCCTTAAATCGTCAAGGCAGGAGAGAAAGCCCCTGACTAAAAGCTCATCGGTGACAAAATCAGGGTATGCCTCCAGTCCCCAGAGGATAAGTGTGCCGTCAAGCAATGCCAGGCTGACGCTACCTTGTGGCAGTTCGGATGCTGGTTTTACCAGGTGGCGGCATTCTTCTACACCGCGCTTGATGCCGAGGAGCGTTCCTTCCACCATCTGGTCACGGCCCGCTATGCCCGGTGGGGTAATAACCAGGTCTTCATCACTGGAATAGAGATGGGGGAAGCTATCAAGGTTGGCTGCCGGCTCTGAGCCGTAATCAATTTTAACCGAGCCGATATTAATGAGGTAACACCTCGTAGTGCGGTGCCGGTCAACGTCAATATGCGAGCCGTCAGTAGCCATGACGGTGAATTCAGGGGGAATCGGGGGGGTGGCATAATGATTAGCCAGCCCCTCCACCAGTTCCGCCACCAGCCAGCTAGTCTTGCTGGTGGCAATCTTCCGTCTCAGTTCATCCAGGTCAATAACCTCATTGCTGATAATATCCAGGGCACGCCGGAGGCGCTGTTGCCTTTCCTCTCCGGTGTCCCTCAGCCGGGCAATCATATTGCTGACCTGTGAAGTAATCTTGGCTAAATCCAGCGACAATTCTTCTGTCCTTGAGAGAGGTATTGCTATGGACAAAGTATAATCCATAAAAATGACGAACTCAAGCCGTTTAGGAGATAAGGGGTGAGGAGTGTTATAATCAAAGTAGATAACCTGAGTCAGGCGTCTCTATGTTACCGATTTTAGCCAGTGTGGTAGTGATTTCATTTTCCGGGGTGATGGCACCCGGCCCCATGTTTGCCGTGACTCTGGCCAAGAGCTATAGGTCGCCGTGGGCTGGTGCCTTTATCGCTCTGGGGCATGCCGTTATTGAAGTCCCCTTGGTACTGTTGATATACTTTGGCTTTGCCCGTTTCTTCCAGAACGAGCTGGTGCAGCTGGTGCTGAGCGTATTGGGCGGGGCCATGATTGTCTGGATGGGAATCAGCATGTTCCGCGCCCGGAGTGAGATAGTGCGGGGGAGCAGGGAGTTGCCTTACAACGCTTTTGCCGCCGGAATCATTACCAGTGGGCTGAACCCGTTTTTTTTGCTGTGGTGGGCGACTATCGGCAGTATGTTAATTATGAGGTTCCTGGACTTTGGTATAACCGGATTGGTCGTTTTTACTGTCGTCCACTGGATGTGTGACCTGGTCTGGCTTTCCTTTGTTTCCGTGACTATTTATAAGACACAGTCGCTCTGGAACCCGAGGTTCCAGGAATGGCTGTTTATTGTCTGTAGCCTGCTGTTAGCTGGTTTTGGGGTATGGTTTATCATATCGGGAGTACAGTCGGTAGTATAGTTTCATATCGTGGAGTGATATTATGAATGTAGGTATTGTTTATGACCCAATCTATCTCAAACATGACACGGGGCAGCATGTGGAAAATGCTCGCCGTTTGGAAGCGGTTATGGCTCACCTTGAGCAGACCGGCTTGAAAAACGAGCTGGTATCAGTAATACCTCGTCCGGCGACTGTCCGGGAACTGGCCCTGGTACATGAGGAGCGATATATCTCGCACATACGGGATGAGGCGGAGAAGGGTGGGGGCTGGCTTGATATGGATACGGTAATGTCAGCCCGGTCTTATGAGGCGGCTCTTTATGCCGCCGGTGGCGTAATAGAAGCAACCGCAGCGGTTATTAACGGGGAGGTAGAAAGTGCCTTTGCCCTGGTGAGGCCGCCGGGTCATCATGCCACCGCCCAGCGAGCTATGGGCTTCTGCCTGTTTAACAATGTGGCGGTTGCTGCCCGACATGCCCTGACTGAGTCCGGTCTGGAGCGTATTGCTATCATTGATTTTGATGTCCATCATGGCAATGGTACCCAGGAGACGTTTTACAGTAGCCCGCAGGTGCTTTATTGCTCCGTGCACCTGTCTCCCTTTTACCCGGGAACCGGTGCTATAAGTGAGATTGGTAGTGGATTGGGGCGTGGAGCTACAGTTAACGTGCCGCTACCGGCTGGTTGTGGTGACGCTGAATATGAGCAGGTCTTCGGGCAAATAGTTGTTCCAGCGGTGAGGCGTTTTCAGCCGCAGCTTATCCTGGTTTCGGCTGGCTACGATACTCACTGGGCTGACCAGCTTGCCCTGATGCAGGTGAGCATCAGCGGATTTGCCGGGATGGTGAAAGCCATCAGGGGACTGGCTGAAGGTTTATGCAGTGGACGGCTGGTCCTCAGCCTTGAGGGAGGCTATAATCTTGATGCGTTGGCGGCTTCAGTAAAGGCTACTTTTGAAGTGTTGCTGGGCAAGGCCGATAGTGATGATCCACTGGGTCAACCGCCACACCGGCTAAATGCGCCTGATATTACATCTCTGGTGGTAGCGGTAAAGGAAATACACGGATTGCAGTCTTAAGTGTCCGTATTTGGCGAGCGGCTCGGGCAGGTAAGCGGGCATTGTTCACATTTTCCGTCGCAGGGCTCGATATGTATCGTAATACTGGCACTGTTTAGTTTGCTGCCGATTTCTTGCTCAAGGTGGTCACATAGCTGATGCGCTTGTTCTAATCTGGATTCCTTGGGCATAACCACGTGAAGGTCGATATAGCGCTGGTTGCCTGACTTACGGGTGCGCAGTTTGTGGAAATTGACTATCTCGGCATAGTGTTCCGTGAGTGAGGACTTTATCAATCTCTCTTCTTCGTCAGGTAATTTGACGTCAATGAGGTCCTGGAATGATTTCTTCAGAGTGAGGTAGGCGGTTCTAATAATCAATATGGCTACCAGCAGGGCGACGATGGGGTCGAGTATGGTCAGTCCGGTTAGTTTCACCAAGACCAGCCCCACCAGCACCGCGCAGGAGCTTAGAACATCAGCAAACATGTCGCGGGCAGTAGCTTCCAGAGCTGCCGAGTCAGTGGTACGGGCTACTCTCAGTGTATACCAGGATGTAATACCATTAACAACTATCGCAGCTGCGGTCACATAGATGCCGACAATGACCAGTTCTACGGTTCCGCCGGTAATTATCCTCTTTATCGCTTCGTAGACGATGGTGCCGGCGGCAATAAAAATCAAGCCAGCGATAATGCCGCTGGCGATATTCTCAGCCTTGCCGTGTCCGAAGGTGTGTTGCTTATCGGGCGGTTTACCCGAAATCCTGATGCCGATGTAACCGATGATTACCCCGGTGAGGTCAATAGCGCTGTGGATAGCATCAGCCCGAATAGAGATACTTCCAGTTAATATGCTGGCAATTACCTTCAGAATTATCAGCAGGCTGACGGAGA
>CAYOKF010000094.1:0-6544 GCA_964404475.1 uncultured Dehalococcoidaceae bacterium
CAGTAATGCAGATGTAATAATTGCTCTTGGAATGAGGTTTGATGACCGGGTAACCGGGAAGATAAGCGCCTATGCGCCTGATGCCCGCATCATTCACATTGATCTGGACCCGGCAGAGATCGGCAAAAACGTGCGGGTTGATGTTCCCATTGTCGGTGATGTGAAGCGCGTGTTGACGGCATTAAATAAACTGGTTGAGACCGGTGAGCACGTTGATTGGATACGGCAGCTGGAAGAATGGCGCAAACAGTATCCGTCACTGGATATCCGGGATACGGAGTCTCTCCTCCCGCAATATGTGATTAGTAAACTCTGCGAAATAACCGGAGGTGAGGCGATTGTTGCTACCGGGGTCGGGCAGAATCAGATGTGGGCAGCGCAGCATTACTCGTACCACCAGCCGAATACCTTTGTCTCCTCCGGCGGGCTGGGTACCATGGGCTTCGGCTTGCCGTCAGCCATGGGCGCCAAGGTGGGCCGTCCGGAGAGCACCGTGTGGTGCGTTGATGGCGATGGTAGCCTGCAGATGACGATACAGGAACTGGGAACTATCGTTCAGGACAAGATTGCCGTCAAGATAGCGGTTCTTAATAATGGCTTTCTGGGAATGGTGCGGCAGTGGCAGGAGCTATTCTACGGTAAGCGGTATGTAGCTACACCGTTATCCTGCCCTGATTTTGTTAAGGTAGCCGAGGCGTATTGCCTGCCCGGCATAAGGGTCACCCGTAAAGAAGAGGTAGTCCCGGCTATCGAGCAGGCGATGGCGCACGATGGCCCGTTTCTGATAGATTTTATGGTGGAACCTGAAGAGAATGTCTTCCCCATGGTGCCACCGGGAGCAGCGACAGTTGAGTTTATCGAATCACCTAAGAAAGAGGTGCCGGCATGGCCACGACGAAGCACACCATAGTTGCTCTGGTAGCTGACAAACCCGGCGTACTTAATCGCATGGCCAGCCTTTTCCGCAGGCGTGGCTTCAATATTGACAGTATCGCCGTGGGTCACAGCGAAGTGCCCCATTTATCAAGGATGACCATAGTGGTTAATGGCTCCACGGCAACGGTGGAGCAGGTCAGAAAGCAGGTGGACAAGGTTGTTGATGTGGTCAAGGTGACTGATATCACGGGGGAAAACAGCACCGTTCGGGAGCTGGCTTTAATCAAGGTCAGAGCTACATCAGCAAACAGGGGTGAAATAATCGAGATTGCTGATATCTTCCGTGCCAGCATAGTCGATGTCTCCGCAGATTCGTTGACTATCGAAATTACCGGAGACGAGGATAAAATCGAATCCATGTTAAAATTGCTCCGTGGTTTTGGTATCCGGGAGATAGCCAGAACAGGGCGTATTGCCATGGTTCGTGGCGGTAAGGGGTTACTGGCCGGAAGCGAGAAGCAAACCCGGACAGGCAGCAAGCAATAGAAACAGCACGGGGTTGTTCTGACAGCGTGTGGTAATGCTTTAAGCCTGTATCAATCATGAAATAACAACGGAGGAGTGCTATGGCTAAGATATACTACGAAAAGGATGCTGACCTGAATTTGCTGAAGGAAAAAAAGGTGGCTATCATTGGCTATGGTAGCCAGGGGCATGCCCATGCCCAGAATCTCAGGGATAACGGCTGCCAGGTGATTGTGGCTGAAACCGAAGGCAGCTCAGGCTGGAAGAATGCCAGTGAAGCCGGCTTTGACGTCACCACGGCTGATAAAGCTGCCCGTGAAGCTGATATCGTGGTTATGCTGGTTCCTGACCAGTTTCAGCGGGATGTTTATTATAGATTTATTGAGAAGGAATTGACGGCGGGCAATATGTTGATGTATGCCCACGGCTTTACTATCCATTACGGACAGGTAATACCGCCGGCTGACGTTGACGTTACCATGATTGCCCCCAAGTGCCCCGGTCACATGGTGCGCCAGCTATTTACTGAAGGCGCCGGACCGCCGGCGATTGTTGCCGTAGAGCAAGATGCCTCCGGTAAAGCGCTGGAAATTGCCCTGGCCTATGCCAATGGCATCGGCTGTGCCCGGGCCGGCGTCATCGAGACCACCTTCGCTGAGGAGGTGGAGACTGACCTCTTCGGTGAGCAGGCGGTGCTCTGCGGGGGTGTTACCTCGCTGATCAAGGCTGGCTTCGAGACACTGGTTGACGCGGGCTATCAGCCGGAGATTGCCTATTTTGAGGTTTGCAATGAACTCAAGTTGATCGTTGACCTGATTTATCAGGGTGGCTTGAGCTATATGCGTTACTCGGTCAGTGATACCGCCGAGTTTGGTGATTATACGCGTGGGCCGCGGGTTATTGATGACATGGTCAAGCAGGAAATGGAACAGATACTCGCCGAGATCCAGGACGGGACTTTTGCCAGGGAATGGATCCTGGAAAACCAGGCCGGCCGTCCGGTTTATAATTCCCTTAAGCGCATGGAGGCGGAGCATCCCATTGAGCTGGTAGGCAGGGAACTGCGCAAGATGATGTCCTGGACCAAGGGATAGGCGGTACCGGATAACATAAGATACAGGCAGGAAACAGACAAGGCAATGATGCGGTATAATAGGAATTCCTTTTTCGGGAGAAATAAACTCATACTTACCAGCCCCTCTCCTTACATCACGGAGAGGGGGCGAGCCCTTTTGACTTTAGAGTATTTCTCTCAAGGAGGAGTTTATGGATAATGTAATCATTTTCGATACCACCCTGCGGGATGGGGAGCAGGCGGCGGGTGGTACACTGAATATG
The DNA here is from genome assembly GCA_964404475.1 of uncultured Dehalococcoidaceae bacterium. Taxonomy (GTDB): domain Bacteria; phylum Chloroflexota; class Dehalococcoidia; order Dehalococcoidales; family RBG-16-60-22; genus CAYOKF01. The sequence goes on from CAYOKF010000094.1 coordinate 2,740, forward strand.
CAGGAAAAATTGGAGATAGCCAGACAGCTGGAGAGGCTTGGTGTTGATGTTATTGAGGCGGGTACTCCCATCAACTCGCCGGGTGAGTTTGAAGCCGTCAGGCTCATTGCTGGTGAAATTCATGGCCCGGCAATCTGCGCCCTGGCCAGGGCGGTTCCCGAAGATATAGATAGGGCATGGGAAGCAATAAAAGAGGCTGAGCACCCGCGAGTTCATGTCTTCCTGTCATCTTCAGATATTCATCTGGCTTACCAGTTGAAGAAGGGCCGTGAGGAGATTCTGGAGATGGCGAGGAGTGCGGTTTCCCACGCCAGAAAATACACCGACGATATTGAGTTTTCGCCGATGGATGCCAGCCGTACCGAGCCGGAATATATTTATCAGATACTGGAAGCGGTGATTGAAGCTGGCGCCACTACGTTGAACATTCCTGATACCGTGGGTTACGCCATACCTGCTGAGTTTGGCAACCTGATCGAAGGTATATTTCAGAACGTGTCCAATATCAACCGGGCGGTAGTCAGTGTACATTGTCATGATGACCTGGGGCTGGCGGTGGCCAACAGTGTGGAAGCCGTCCGGCGGGGCGCCCGGCAGGTGGAGTGCACCATCAATGGCATCGGGGAGAGGGCGGGTAACGCCTCACTTGAGGAGATTGTTATGGCTATCCAGACCCGCCAGGACTTTTTGAACCTGACCACCAGCATTGAAACCAGGCAGATATATAAGACCAGCCGTCTGGTTAGTGAACTCACCGGCTTTCCGGTGCAACCTAACAAGGCGATTGTTGGTGCCAATGCCTTCCGTCATGAGTCAGGAATTCACGTGGACGGTGTCATCAAGATGCCGATTACCTATGAAATAATCGATCCTCGAAAAGTGGGCATACCGGCCAGCAGTCTGGTGCTGGGTAAGCTTAGCGGGAGGCACGCCTTCAGGGAGCGTCTGGCAGAGCTGGGCTATAGCCTGAACGATGATGACTTCAGCCGGGCGTACGTCGCTTTTCGAGAGCTCGCGGAAAAGAAGAAGGAGATTACCGATAAGGATATTGAGTCGCTGGTTGCTGAAGAACAGCGTACCGTGTCTGAGGTATATCACCTTGACCGTATTCAGGTATCCTGTGGCGACCGGGGTATTCCTACCGCGGCTGTCAGGCTGATTGGGCCTGATGGCGAGGTTCTGGCTGACGCGGCACTGGGTACCGGGCCAGTAGACGCGGTATATGAGGCGATTAATCGGATTGTGGGTGTTCCCAATTCACTCACTGAATTTACCGTGAAGTCGGTTACGGAAGGCATTGACGCGATAGGTGAAGTGCTGATACGGGTGGAGAGTGAGGGGGTGAGTTATACCGGACGGGGCGCCGATACCGATATTATTGTGGCCAGCGCCAAGGCTTACATGAATGCCCTGAACCGCTTGCTGGTGGCGAAGGACATGAGGAAGTAGCTATGCAACCATAATTGAACTGCGGCAGTTTACTGCCTCGGGACACAGGTGAGTCAGTAGACTGGTCAGCTTTCTCATTTTAGTTCTTTTAATGAAAGGATATAGCATTGACATTAGCTCAAAAAATATTAGCTGCTCATACTGATAAAGAAGAAGTAAGCCCCGGTGAATTCATCAATGTGCGGGTGGACCTGATTATGGCCAACGATGTTACTGCCCCCATTGCCATCCGAGAATTCCGGCGCCTGGGCGTGGAACGGGTCTTTGACCCCGCGAGGATTGTCATGGTGCCGGACCACTTTACCCCTAACAAGGATATTGCCTCTGCGGAGCAGGTCAAGCTGATGCGGGAATTTTGCCGTGAGCAGGGGATATTGTTTTTTGAACTCGGGCAGATGGGTATTGAGCATGTCCTCCTGCCGGAGCAGGGACTGGTGCTACCCGGAGATGTGATTATAGGGGCGGATTCGCATACCTGTACCTACGGTGCTATGGGTGCCTTCGCTACCGGCATGGGTTCAACTGATATTGCCTCGGCCATGGCTACCGGTGACATCTGGATGAAAGTGCCGCCAACGATAAAGTTTGTCTACAATGGTACTATGGGGAAGTGGATAGGGGGCAAGGATCTGGTGCTGCATACTATCGGTGATATTGGTGTTGACGGTGCTTTATATTCGGCAATGGAGTTCACCGGTGATGCAATTGATGCCCTGCCCATGGACGGGCGCTTTACCATGGCCAATATGGCAATCGAGGCCGGCGCCAAGGCGGGACTTTTTCGTGTGGATAACAAGACTCAGCTTTACATAAAATCTAAGGCAAAGCGTGACTATCTGGTCTATGAAGCGGATAATGATGCCGAGTATGCTCAGGTCATTGAGTATGACGTTTCTCAGCTTGAACCCCAGGTTGCCTTTCCTCACTCGCCGGCCAATGTCAAACCGGTCAGTCAGGTGGGCGAGATAGAGGTTGACCAGGTGGTTATCGGCAGTTGCACCAACGGCAGGATTGAGGATTTACGGGTTGCCGCGCGAATCTTGAAAGGCAAGAAGGTACACCCCGGGGTGCGCTGCATAGTTATCCCCGGTTCACAGCAGGTGTATCTTGATGCTTTGATTGAAGAATTTGTGGAAACGTTTATTCGGGCGGGAGCGGTAGTCAGTACACCTACTTGCGGCCCCTGCCTGGGTGGTCATATGGGGGTTCTGGCTGACGGAGAGCGCTGTGTCTCGACGACCAATCGTAACTTTGTGGGCAGGATGGGTAGCGCCAGGTCTGAGGTGTATCTATCAGGGCCCGCTGTGGCTGCTGCCAGCGCAATTTTGGGCAGGATTGCCAGCCCTGATGAAGTCCTTTAAGGAGGAGCCATGGCAAAATTGCGGAAGAGCTGGCGGGAGAAGCTGGCTGATGATAAGGACCTCCCCAGGGTTATCGAGATTACTGAAAAGATGAGCCGGAGATGGGGTACCGGAACCTGCGTGATTCCGGCACCGAGGGAAGTGGATGAGATTATGAACAGGGTGCCGGAGGGCAGGCTGATTACCGTTAACCAGATTCGGGGTGTACTGGCACAAAAGCACGGCGCCAGCATCGGCTGACCGATTACCACCGGCATCTTTGCCGGAATAGCGGCTCGTGCAGCCGCCGAGGATGCTGCCGAAGGTAAAACAGAGATTACACCTTACTGGCGGACACTAAAATCTAAAGGGGAACTCAACGAAAAATACCCCGGTGGCGTGGAAGCTCAGGCCAAACGCCTGAAAGCGGAAGGACATGCCATTGAACCTGGCAAAGGCAGGAAACCGCCGGTGGTGAAGGATTTTGAGAAGGCTCTGTTTGTTCTCTAAATAAGAAATATTATGTGGGAAGCCATAGTAGGCGGGTTAGTAGGTGCTGTATTTTCAGCTTTCTTTGTGATGTGGCTTGAAAGGAAGCGTAAACCAAAACTAGGTTTAAATATTGAGAAAGCTGGTGAAACTGATTGGGGAGAAAACCAAGTTCCTAGATATGTCAAAGTTTTAACAGTGGGCGTGAAGAATTCACAACTGTGTTGTCTTTTAAGACCTTTCATGCATCGTAATGCAGCAGACCATTGTTATGGAAATGTATTTTTTTATGAACAATCTGGAAAGGGATACGCCAGTATTTTCGATAAAATTGAGGTAAAATGGAAAAGTTTTCCAGCATTACTTAAAGTACCTAGTGGAAATCTAAAAGAGTTAACCTCTTACGAAGTGAGATATAATGATATACATCCTGGGGAAACTGAACTTATAGACATAGTTGCCAAATACGATAGTGAAGAGGAATGTTATGTTTGGTGTTACGATAGCTATAGCTCTAAGTATCCTCG
>CAYOKF010000095.1:0-6506 GCA_964404475.1 uncultured Dehalococcoidaceae bacterium
CCCCTGGTCAAAGATATATTGGGTGCCGGCATCAGGCTCGGGTATCCGCTCCGGCTCATTAGTGGCAATCCACAATAGCCGGGGGCACTGCAACCCGTTAAGATAGCGTGACTTTGATAGCATTAATGGCGTCATTCTTTCTGAGCTCCTTTTGGTTATAGTCGGTCAAGCAGCCTCTCCCTCAGCACCTTCAGATTAACCACATCTTCTTCGTTGTATTTCAGTAGCGTAGCCAGAGCAGTTCTATCATCATAATATTGATACCGCTGCCAGAGCAGTACCGCATCCCATCCGTTCATGCCCTTTAGCTGCCGGGGAATGCCCAGTTGCTGTTCCACCGCCTTAAAACCACCTTTCAGATTGCAGCGCCAGCAGTCATACATCAGATCGTGATGGGCAAATATCGTATTGAGGTCTATCCCCAGTGAGCCGTGAATGAAAGGCAAGTCAAAGCGCTGTCCGTTATAGGTGTAGATGGTCTGCACACCATCAACAGCTTCTAGAAGATTATCAATGCTTACGTCTCTGCCGACCAGTTGTACCAGCTTGCTGCCACTGCCGTTGACCAGGTAGATGCCGATAACGGTTATACCCGCATACTGGCAGGACAGGCCGGTGGTCTCAATATCAAGATAGGCCTCTATCATCATATCCTTTTTATAATTTCCTTCTTTTCTTCCTCGTTTCCCCATATCCAGTTGCTTCGCGCAATGTTGCTATAGCATTAGCAAAATCACGTAAGTCCTTAGTTCGTTTAACTAGGGTTGTTACTGCACCTTCACCTGTTTCCAAATCCTCAAAATCAGGGCTGTTGTCAATCCAAATCCCATCCTCTTCGTTGGATAGCTCAAATTTGTCAGGACTATAATTTTTTCCCTCTCTGATTTTTGCTATCCTGTCATCTTTTTCTTCTTTATCATCAAATTCCCACCACAACCCTATTGACACTCCTTTGTCAGGGCCTACCAAATCAAAGTGTATTTCTAGGCACGGGTTTTCCCATTCATTGCATCTGAAACGATACTTGAGTGAACAAGGCAAATAATTACATTTCTTGGTTAAATCAGGGTCGGCATCCTCAAAAAAGATTTTTTCCTCTTCTAACTCGGATTTCACTTCTCCCATAGTTGTTTCTATGTCTTCGTAACGTTCCCGTAAGATTGTAAAAGCTTTTTGTACCTCTTCCCATCCTTCTTGGCCATTCTTAAATCCGGTAGAACCGCTCATTTTTTCATCCTTTATTAATCTTATTGTGGCTTCAAGTAAACTCTTGACTGTGCTGTCGGCTTTCACATCTTTGTGTTCTGAAATAGCTGCCAACCATTTCCATACTTGTGGCCATCGCCGCCAATGGATAGTGGCGTCTTTGATTGTACGTCTAAGTTCTTTCTGTGCTTTTTCAATAATTCCAGCAGGTCTTTTATACCCCTTGGTCAAAAGGAAATAGGCTAGGTCCTGTTTTTTATCTTTTGCCTTTTTAGATGCTCCCCTGTACTGCTTGACTAACTCTTCGACATACTTTTCCAAGGGTTGTTCATTATCTTTCTTAACTTCTATCACGATTAGAACTTTCTTAGTGTTGATAATGACGTCTGGAATTCCTACCATAGGTTTCCACAATTCTATCGGTTGACGGAAAATATCCAAGTAATCCAGATTCTTCATCTCGTCGATGGCCTTATCATTTTCATCTTCGCCTTGTGTTGTTCCCTTTGCTAGTTCCTTAAGAAATGGGAGTAACACGGTTTTTTGAGGCAGCATCGCAAGAGCACCAAACACCCTTGATGTAAACTGGTTCTCATATAGTCGCCTGTAGCGGCCGGGCTGATAAATTTCAGCTTGGTAAATTGATGTCATTTTTTCACCATCTTCTTAATGACAATCTTTAAAAACCTTTTCATTCTATCCCCTCCAATCTTCTTTTCGTCATCTTTACCCACTCACCATCACCTATACACAGGAGGAGGTGGAGCCCATCCTGTGCCGTGACAATTTTTGCAGCGCTCAAATACTGGAATAGTCTCTCCAATATCCTCTTTCCCAGTGCCCTCACAGATTTGACATCTGGTATAGTTGCTTGGCACTCGTACCTCGCGATTACCCTTACATACAGGGCACTTTCTATAGACAGGAGTGAGTTCGCCGACGTCAGCCTCTCCGGTGCCGTTGCAGTATGCACAAGGCTTTGTAACTAACTTGTCTGAAGATAATCCCCTGTGTTCTTCATGTTCACCAGCAATGCCAGGTAACTTGGCGCCGCAGTTGTTACAGAATTTATCGTTCGCCTTAACTGGTTTTCCACATTTCTGACAATATGCCATAGGTCACCTCCTGCATTCCCTAATATGATTTCACACCCCCGTGACAGCGTTGTGTCATAGACTATTTATTTTCGATCAAGCTAGCTAAGCCTTTTGATATTTTCTCCATGTTCTTACAGATATTGGCTACAGTCTTCTCTTTGCCTTCCAGATCCAGTGTGAACCTAGAGATGTGTTTAGGAGGAATTATTACCTTAAACATTTTTGTTTTATCATCATTAGGCACATCTGGATCTTCATCAATCTTGACGCTATCGTCAGGGTTATCGGGAAAGGTGATAATTCCCCATTTTTTCAACTTAATCTCTTTCCTGTTCCGTCCCCAGTCGCCTTCAAAGAAGCCGTTTATAGTGGCAAGTTCCTCTATATGCCACATAATTTCATTCTTAAACCAGATGTAACCTATCCCATATTTATCCTCTTTATAGAGATAGTCCTCGAAAATGTCCCCCCAGTATTTCTCAGCATAATCTCCCCGGCCAGACGGCATGAAGACAAGATTTAGATAGCTTCTCAGTAAGTGACACATAAGATATTCGTTATTAAATCTATATCCAGGTTTGTATTGCCTAATTTCGTCTAGGGTAATGTGCCTAGCGATGGCTTTATACTGATTATCAATACAATTTAAGAGCTTGTTCCAGTTATGTTCATCTTTCTTCCACTCTTTATCTTTTTTTAGTCTCTTAATGACTTGCTCTTTATGAGCGGAAATGATGAAGAACTTTACCCGATTTGTATTACATTTCCCCTTAATTTCTTTGATAAAACGAATATACTTTTCTTTATCATCTAGTGATAAATTAGTGCGCTTAACTTCAATGAAAATTGCACGAATTTCAGCTAAAGCTTTTTCATTTTCATTATATATCAAGTCTCCCCAATCCCCGGTCTCATAATCCGCTACTATTATATCGGGGCGACTATTGGTATCTACATGTAACAGCTTAGGAGTAGCCTGGTTTGCCATCGCATAAAAGTAATCGAGGGTCTTAGGTTTGGTATTACGATTTAGCCCTGCTTTTTCACAGCAGAACCATCTCATGAAATATGGATTTTCATTCAGCGCGGCGGTAAGCAGCGAGGATATTATATTCTCATATGCTGCTGAGTGCTGGTGCATCATTAACTGTGCCGACACTTTTTCTATAACTGCTTGCTCGTTTGTCATCTCTTTGGCCTCCTTTTTATACCTCTATCTTTTTTGGTAAATATCCCTCACCCCTACCGCCGTCTCCATGACCTCCTTGCGGATTTCCGGCGGCTCCAGCACCTCCACGTCCTGCCCCCAGCCCAGTATCCAGCGGAAAAGCTCGATGGTGTCCATGACCTCTAACGTCATTACCAGCGAGCCGTCTTTTTGCTTTTTCATCACCTGCGACGGATGCCAAATCGTCTCTTCCACCAGCCTGGCTACTCCCTTGTCGAACCAGAGCCGGACGGTCTTCACCTCGCCCTCCACCGACACGCCCCAGGCCGGGCCGAAGTATTTATTGGCATCAAAATCGGGGGAAATGATATAGGTCTCTTCGGTCACGCGGATGCTCTCGATGCGCCCTATCCTGAAGATGCGTATCGCCCCGGCATAGTGGCAGTAGGCGACAGCATAGCTGGCGTGCCCCGTCGCCGCCGGCTCAATGAAATAGGGCTCGATGGTGCGTTCTACCGCTTTCTTCGCATCGTACGTCCGGTAGGTTATCTTCACCCGCCGCTGCGCCACCCAGGCCCTCGCCAGTTCGGATAGGGTACGCAGGTACCGCTCGTCCCTGGGGAGGTTATGCATCCAGTCCACGGTTTTCTGCACCTGCTCCGCCAGCGGCTTCGGCAGGATGTAGCCCAGCTTGCTGAAAGTGGCGTCCATGTTCGGGTCGTAGCGTTTGTCGTAGCCTAACATAAGCCGAGCAGCCAGGAAGACATTCAGCGCTTCCGGCACGGTTAAACGCAGCGGCGGCGGCATGTGCTCTATATCCAGCAACCATCTCTTGTTTTCATCGCGTACCGGGACTTTAAGGTCACTCTGCAGTGCCGCCAGGTCACGGTATACCGTCCTGACGTTTACCTCCAGCATTTCGGCGAGCTCCCCGATGGTGTAGCCCCGGGGATTGTTGTGAAGACGGGACCATAACTTTATCAAACGTTCTGTTTTCCTGAGTCTTTCAACCATAAGAACCTCCCCGAAGACCCTTTTGGCTGCATTATAGGCACCTCAGGCATAGTTGTCAAAGAAAAAAGTGTGTCCGTGTGTGAAAGTGCTAAAAATATTTCTAATCTGCGACAAATTTCACGACAGTACGTTGTCTCAACAGCCCGCTAAACTGATAACGAAAACTGGAAATAATGAGGGTAACAATGGGAGCAGAAGAACGTTTGCTGGAAGCAATTGAAGAAGACGATGACGAGTGTGAGGTCGAGGAATCACCGGACTGGCGTGAGAAGCAGCGCCGGCGGCTTCAGCAAAAGAACCGGTCGGCCATCAACCGTTTTCTCGGCAAGGGCAGGCGCACCAACCATGTCTGCATACTCCCCAGATATTACGGCGAGTTGCTGACTTGGGCGCTCCACCGATACATGGAAAGGGAAAACTGGAAAATCACCGCTACCCTCGGCTGCCGCGGCCCCGAGCCAGACTATGTAACCGTCGACACTGGCGACGGCATCGAAAACCTCCTCATGGAAGGGCAGATGTTTGTGCAGAAAGGCGATACCCGCTGCATCGTCACGGTAGATGTTAACCCGAGATGGCGCGGCTCCATTCAACTGGAAGGCCCAGTGCAGAAGAAGGCAGAAATGGAGAAATTTATCACCGGTATCCTCGCCATCGTCGAGAAAGAAAACTTCTACCGGGGTAAGAAGATAGAGTTTTCCCGGCGGATACGTTTCCTAGATGTCAAGGACAGGTCGTGGGACAGCATCGCTCTGGACTCTGAAACCAAAAGGGAAATCAATGCCAATACGGTGGACTTCCTCAGGCGCAGTGATGAGTGGGGCAAATACGGTATACCTCTGAAGAGGGGAATTTTGCTCGCCGGTGAGCCGGGCACGGGCAAGACCATCATCTGCCGGGCGCTCATGTCCGAGGCCGACGGTATCACCTGCATCACCACCAACGGCTACGCCCTTGACGATGACGACTATGTTACCGAGCTTTACGAGCTGGCGGAAGACCTCAGTCCCTGCATCGTTTTTATCGAAGATATCGACCTCATCGGGCAGAACCGCATGGAGTTCGGCTACATGAGAGGATCGGCACTGCTGTCCCTTCTTTCTGAAATGGACGGGGTTGAAGAGCAGCGAGAGGTGGTCACTATCGCCACCACCAATTGCCTAGAGACCCTGGACAAAGCTTTGAGCCAGCGTCCTGCCCGCTTCGACAGGGTGATAAAGCTCTCTCGCCCTGCGATAGAGCAACGGAGGGAGCTTGTCCACCGCCTCTGCGAGAAGATACCTATAGGTGAAGCCTTAGAGGAATATATTGCCACGAGGGCGGAGAACTGCACGCCGGCGCAGCTTCAGGAGATAGTCTATAGCCTGATCATACAGCGCCCGGCGGGGCAACCTGAACTCTTCTTAACTAAACCTGATATCGACCTGGCCATTTCACGGATAAACGACAAAAGCAGGCAACGGCTGGGTTTCGGCGGTGGCAATCATAACGGCAGCAAGCCAGACTTGACGGCAACGGTCAGGCCGGGATAAGCAAGGAGGTAACAAAATGAAAAACAGATTCAGGATTCAAAGGAAGGGACTAACCAGGTTCATATTGCTTGGGCTATGCCTGGTAGCGGTACTAATGCTTCCGGCAGGCGCTGCCTTTGCCCAGGAAAGCAGCGACAATCAAACCGTTACTGAACCAATATTCAGGGAAGGGCCCGTAGTAAAGCTCCGGCCTGTCTGTGATGTTATTGATTCGTCTCAGGACGGTCTGGTAGAGTTATTCTTTTCTAACTCCAGTCTCAATGATGTAACGATGCAAGGGGATTTCTACGTGTCCGTTCCCGCCGGTATCTATGTTTACGGGCAGGGTATGGGACTGGCGACTGCTGCCGGTACCACTTACGGGCGGTTCAATGCGGCACCGGGAACAGCTAGGACTATCTATCTCAACATAAAGGCTGATGAGACGACAGTCGGCAAGTCATTCTTCATTCACTTCAGCGGACAGTATTACCTGGATGGTAACAAAGA
>CAYOKF010000096.1:0-6489 GCA_964404475.1 uncultured Dehalococcoidaceae bacterium
GAGCAAAATTACATACGCCGGAATGAGGGAGAGCAGTAATATCAACATAGCATTATTGCCCGTGGCATTCATCAGGCGCATGCCCAGGACGCTTAAGACGGGCAAAATGGCGGGCAGGAGCAAGAAGGCTTTCTCTTTAATATTCAGTCTGAACTCAGTCCAGTTAACGGAGAAGGCGGCGCGGTTGCCGAAATAAGCAAAGATGATCAATACCAGCAGAATGATGCTCAAGGAGATTGCTACGGGAGCAGGGGCCAGGGGGGCGGCATAACCAAAGATGGTATACACTGAGTTGGTAAACAGCCCGGCAAACATTAAAAAGGCAATGCTGAGCCCCACGGATAACGCGGCTTTCCCGGTAAGCCCCAGTGTATTTAACCTCAGGATATAAATAATCATAAGCCCGGGGACTATGGTGAAAAACAGGAGCCCCAGAGCCGGCCTCAGGACGGGGATGTCAAACAGGATGGCCAGGTTGGTTAAAACAAGCAGTGCCAGTATTAGAGTGAAGAACCCTCTGTTGTCTAAAACCCTTGGTAATTGAGTCATCTACATTTCACCTGAGATTCTTCTGATATGGATGCTCATTTCTTAATGCCCGCCATTAAGATTGTTTTGCTCAGGAGGGAGCCCCAGAATCTCCTTGAGGGGCCTCCATAGGCTATTTTTACCACCTCGAAGCCGAACTTTTGAAAAAGCTTTTTAAGGCTGTTGGTGGTGAAATAATGGAGGTGCCCCGCCGCCCAGTCATCCCCGCAGCCGGCGGTCACCGGTAACCTGCCCGCAAGCAATCTTATACCGTTACCCAGCCAGCCTACATTAGGCACATGTACGATGCAATATCCCCCCGGCTTCAATAACCGGTGACATTCCTCTATGATATGGTAAGGGTCAAAAATGTGCTCCAGCACGGCCAGCGCGATAATCGTGTCAAAGGAAACATCGGCAAAATCGAGCCTGTTGTTAACGTCCCCGACACTCAGATGGATGTCAGGGTTATCACCGAACTGCTGCTGCATGCGCTCAATCCTGGTCGGAGAGATATCAATCCCGTAGACCTTTTCATACTTCTCCCACAGCGGCAGCAGCGTCAGGTCATCACCGCAGCCGATATCAAGAATGGTATCACCGCCGGGAAGCACCTGATAGGTAAGCTCATAACGATTTACTGAAAATCTTCCCAGCGTGGCACTCAGGATGCGAGAATACAAGGGAAGCCTGGTTTGTTGGGGCTTATCATCTCTGTACATATCATCGTAGAATTCTTTGACACCCATGCTGGCTCCTTACTTTCCGGTTCGCCCCCTCAAGATTTTAATAGCTGGTCGAAGATTTCGATGTGTTGCCGGGCTATTTTTTTGAGGTCATGCTGCTCTTCGACATAGCGCCGCCCGTTCTCGCCCATCTGCCGCCGTAGCGGCTCATCTTCCAGCAGCCTCCTGACGTCCTCTTTTAACTGCGGGAATGACCCGGAATGAAAGCCTGAATTATGGCCATACATTATTTCATCGGCGGACTCGTTGCTGTTAAGAGTCACCACCGGGGCGTAGTTCGCCCAGGCCTGCAAAACGGCGTACGGCGGATAGCTTTCGTACTCGGCGGTATTTACCAGGAAGCTGGCCTCGGCATAATACTTGTCTATGGCGTGGAAGGGGAAGACGGTGCCCATGAACTGGATATTCGGCAGACATTCACAGGCTTCTTTTATTTTCTCGTAATTCCCCACCTCATGACCGGCGCCCCCGATCATGCGGAAAGAAACGTTGGGCATTTCCCTGGCCAGCTGAACGAACAGCTCCGGCTGCTTCACCCTGGACATGGAGCCCACCCAGAGAATAACCGGGGGTTTCGCCTTCTCGACCATACCCGGTTCGGGAATTATTATGTGGTGCCTGATGAGCCGGCTATCCTTGCCGAAGTTGCGCTTCAGCGCCTCGCCGTCGTCTTCATTTAGAGAAACAAAGACATCAATCCCCCAGAGTTCCAGGTGGTAGCGGAGTTTATCCAGAAGGCTGACGCCTTCCTTCTCTCCATAGAGATACGGAATTCTGCAGAGATGCCAGACGGACTTTCTCCTGAACAGCCGGCAGAAAGGTGCGATAACGCCGGCAGAGCCGGCATGATAGAAATAGAGCTGCGCATCAGCCTGTTTCATGGCCTTCCATATGCTGATGGCTTTAGACAGAGTGTTTTTACGGTGGACGTCCGTGTATCGATAAGTCTTGATTACCTTGATGCCGTCAATATCATCGACAGGCGCCCCCCCCTCGTCATAGGTGATAAAGGTTATCTCATAGTCGCGCTTCAGTAGCTCCCTGGCGAGGAGGACGGTGTGGGCGTCGGGGCCCAGCATATGTCCGCGGTCTTCCCCGGATAGCATCGGATAAGATGACAGGGCGACAAAGCATATTTTTGTGCTCATTTCGCTTCCTCTCCTGTGTTATTGTTGCGTACCTGGCCCGGTTTCGCTGCCCAGCCCCTGATACAGATTAATCAGGCGCTGCTCCATGATATGCCAGTCATAACGCTGCTCATAGGCTTTCCGGGCGTTCGCTCCCAGTTCCCGGCACAGTCCGGGATTATCCTTTAGCTTGATAATGGCGTTTCTTATTTCCTCAACGCTGTCGGCGTCCACGAGCAAACCACAGTTTTCCTCGGTTACCTTGCTCGCTGCCGAAGTCCCTTTACTGGCTAAAACCGGCTTGCCGCACATCATAGCCTTGAGCAGTTTGCTGCCGCAGATATATCTCTGCTCGGGTATCACGGGATTACGAATGGCAAAGAGGAGGTCGGCCGCAAGGCTTCTCCGCAGGACCTCGTCATAGCTTACCCTGCCGAGAAACTGTGCCCGGTCCGGCATCTGCCGGCACCAGGCTTCGATTTCATCACTCAGGTCACCATAGCCGGTGATGAATATCCGCACGTCTTCCAGGCTCTTGACTGCGGCCAGAATATTTTCCAGCCTCAGCCGGCGGCTTTTATAGAGTCCGCCGTCATAAAATAGCGTAAACGCCTGGTTTTTCTCTGTGATAATATCTATGTTGCCCGGGGCATCGGGTGGGGAATCATAAACGGCAACCACATGGTGGTGGGGAATCCCGGCAAGCTCTTCAATCTGTTCCTTATCAATGACAACTACGGCACTGGCCAGCCGTAAAAACAGTTTGTCTATCTGGACAGCGAGATACCGTACTGGTTTCGGCAGCACTATTTTATCCTCGTAGGTGTCCTGCATTTCGTAGATAACGGGCTTCCCCTTCAGCCTGCCGGTAATAACCGCCGGCAGGAGCGTATCAAAATCTACGGCGTGAGCTATATCCCACCTCGTCACCATGAGCTGGAAAAACTCGAAGCACCACCAGATGGGCAGGAAGGGGAGTATCTTCACCCCCAGCGGGGCTTTGAGCCTCAATCTTATCTCTCTATGGGGGTTTTCTCCCGGCTCGGGAGGGGCGGTATTTCCCTGCCGGTCCCAGCCCAGCAGGGTAACGTCATAGCCACTGGCTCTGAGCACGTCTATTTCCTTGGCCACTCTGGTATCGGTGTCCAGCAGGCAGGTCCTGATGATAATAGCCCTTTTCTTGCTCAAGGCCGGAGTTTTCCTCCTTCAAGGCTGCCCGGCGCTGCTTCGCGTGAATCGGTGCCAGCCCGCTTAACCCAGTACCGCGCCGCTTCACCCAGCGTCCAGAAGGTAAGGCTATCTTTGAAATATGCCTTAATTGCGTCTAAAATGCGCTCAATGTTCTCGCAGTTATACATGCCTTTGACATGCCCCGAAGCCACCACAGGAATGATAACCTCTTTATCCCGCCACGCTTCTACTTCCCGGCTTTCATGTATCTTTTGCAGTAACCTGACAAAAACATTCGGGGGGAGCTTGTCGTAATCCAGTTGCACGGCACTCCTGGCGATGATTACCGATAGCAGCCACCTCACCGACCTTATATTCCTGCCCATAAGCGGCCGGCTGCGCAGCGGATATTTCTTAAGCTTTTCTTTATTGTTTCGCGAGAGCCACATCCTGTCCCGCCGGCTCATGCCGACGCCGAAACTGATGATATTGGCAAGCTGCGGGAATAACTCCCGTAAGATGAGCGAAACATATGTTTCGTAAGAATAAATCGGTATCTCCAGCAGCCCTTTATTTTCTGCGTTCCTGTATTTGATATTATCGGGGCTGGCGAACCAGGGGAGGAAGCTGGAGCAGGCACCCCTGTAATCATAGTATTGCGGGGCATACATGCCCCTGGTTACCGAGGAATCACAGATGAACCCCGCCTTCAGCAAACCGAGCACAGCGCCCGGGGAGGGCTGCATGCAGTAATTACCGGCACGGAAGGCAATGCACTCATAGTCAGGGTCTACCGGCTGTAACAGGCTGTCCAGGTACTGTTTGCCCTCTTTCAATACCTTTTCGGTGACGCTGCCGGGCAGACTGGAAAGAGACCACTGGCTGAGGTCAACCTGCCACCGGTTATTTTCATACCTGGCGTTCAGCCATTGGGGGTGGAGATGAAGCTGGACATCGGACTTTCTTGCCACGGTCTCTTTGAGAATGGCCTCCCAGCCGCTGGCAATCTCTTGCGCCCAGGCTTCCTGCTCACCCAGCCTTCGGTGTGCCCACTGCTGCCCGGCCTCAGCCATGACGGTTAGCCGGGCACCATGGCTTTCCACAGCTTTCAGGAGCGCCTCCAGGGGTCTGTGCTGTAGTTCAAAGTAGTCCCCGGAGCCGTCTCCGTAGAGTTCCCAGTCGTTAGTAAGTATCAGCCCTAACTTCATATCAACTTCTTCTGCTCATTATTACTTGATTACTTGGCAGTACCGTATTTCTCATGGAGCTTGCTGACAATCATTTCCATGATTCTGACCGTATCTCTGCCTTCTTCGCCGGTTACCGGCGGCTGGCTGTCTTGCACAATGCTGTCGATGAATCTGTCAATGATTACTTCAAGCCCCAGCCTGGTGCTTCCCGTGACCACCTTGAGGGCATTGCCGGCGACGCCGGCAACTGTTCGCCATGCCGTACCCAGCGAATAGCGGGCTAAATCAACCGGTTTCAGGGAGTCCCTTCGTCCCTGGTAATGCAGCAGCATACTGTTCAGGTCCAGGTGCAGGGCGCCCTCGGTACCGTAGATATCAACCTGGCAGTGATGGCGGTTGCTGGTGTCCGAGATAAAGATGGAACTGGTGCCATTTTCCCCATCCAGCTCGATTCTGAATTCGTCAAACTGTGCCCAGGGGTGCTCCAGAAAGCTCCTGGCTACTATGTCTACGCCGTTAATTTTGTTGAGCATGGCCAGGGACATGTAGGCGGCGTGGGGTCCTGACTCTCCAAGTAAACCGCCGGGGAGCTTGTGCACCCAGAAATCTTCTCTCAGGGCAAACTTGTCCCGGTGGTCGGACATGAAGATTCTCATGCCGGTGAAAGTGCCGATGCTTCCCTTCGCCAGCAGTTCTTTCGCCTTGAGAAACGGCGGATGAAAGAGTACATTATGGTCAACGCATATCTTCCTGCCGTTCTTGCGGGCCGCCTCAATCATCCGGTCGCATTCCGAAGCCTTCAGCGCCATCGGTTTTTCTATAAGTACGTGGCACCCGTGTTCCAGCGCTTCGACAGCCAGGGGCGCGTGCGTCTGCGGTGGCGTGCAAATATCGACTATATCCAGTTTTTCCGCCGCCAGCATCTGTGTCAGGCTGGCATGTGCCCCGGGGATATGATATGTGCTGGCTGTTTCCTTCGCCAGACTCTCATTCATATCGCAGATGGCCGGGACGGTTACCTTCCTCTTCATCTTATTGTAGGCAGGGAGGTGCCGGTGCTTCACCACGCCGCCGCAGCCCACGATTCCAACCTTAAGTATTTTTGCCATTAAGTTCACGCTCCTTAACCGCATAAACAATAATTTCGGGGAAAATTTTATCAAAGCCAACCTTGCTTGACAGATTATTTATGGTAGACGAGTGCCTGAGGATGAAGTTGACCAAGGGCATCGGGGTGGAGCGGTATGGTATCAGCAGCATTCTGGCTCCCAGTACCCGGAAACCAGTTTCGGAAAGCAGACGCTTCAAGCTGATGATATCATACCGCCGGACTACGTAAGGGTCTTTCTTTAATAGCGTGTCCGGGCAGAGCCTGTTATGGCAGATAAGAACGAGCCTGCCGTTGTCCTTCATGATCCGGTTACATTCGGTGAGAGTTGATACAATGTCAGGGATATATCTCAAGACATTCGTTGATATAATGGCGTCAAAGCTCTGTTTGTGGAAGGGGAGCGCCTGTGCGTCGGCGCGGACGGGGGCTACCTGCGGGTATAAGCTGTTACATTCCTTGAGCAGTTCGGCGTTAATGTCCAGCCCGACAGCACGATAGCTCCGGCTGGTGAACGCTCCGCAGTAATCTCCGTGGGCACACCCGATATCCAAAAGAATTCCATCCTCCTGTTCTCCAAGTGCTTCTTTGATGAGATTTAACCGGTAATGGTAAAAGGC
>CAYOKF010000097.1:0-6417 GCA_964404475.1 uncultured Dehalococcoidaceae bacterium
CATCAGTGGTTGTGCCTGATGAGTTAATCTCGGTTACTTCCGTACCGCTAGTCTCGGCAATATCGTAGAGGATGCTGCTGATAGTAATGCTGCTCAGTTGCTGAGCAAATGCAGTCTCGGCATCTTCAAACTGTGTGATAGTTTGCTCCAGTTTTGCTTCCATCTCTTCCTGCCGCTGGGAAGGCTGTCCGAGCTGGAACTTCTTTATCTCCAGCTGGGTTAAATCAAGCTCCTCGCTAATCTGTTCATGTTCGCTAATCTGCTGCGAGCGTATTGCTCCCAGGCTGGCGAAGGCGATAATCAGAATGCCGGCGACTATGAATATAATGGTTTTTTTGCCGAATTTCACTTTGTGCTCCTGAACAACCCTTTTGCTTCTGGCTAGAATCCCTCCCCGTAGAGTGAATACATGGCTGAAGTCAGTGACAGGGCGATAGCGGCGATTACTATGCCGATAATAAGAGTCATAGCTGGCTGAATGAGTGCGATAAGAGAACGGATTTTGTCCTCAGCTTCGGATTCGTAAGCCCGCGCCACGGCTATTAAGGTAGTATCGAGGTTGCCGGTCTCCTCACCAACCCTGACCATCTGCACCATCATCGGCAAAAAAAGCTTATTTTTCGTCATGGGGGCGGATAATCCTTCGCCTCTAATCATGTCCAGATGGACATCCTGAAGCGCCCCGGCTATGGCACGGTTGCCGCATCCCTGTGTAACGAGAGGCATAACCTCTGTCAAGGGCAGGCCGGCATGAAAGAGCAGGGACATGCTCCGGCAGCAGCGGGCAAGTTCACCCAGTAGATTAACTTTCCCCAGCAGTGGCAGACTGAGAATCAGCTTATCCTTCTTGTATTTACCTGCTGGCGTTCTGATATAGGCGTAAACCGAAACAGCGATGATTACCACTGCCAGTAAAAGATAAAGCCCGTAACTTTGCGCCATGTTGGCAAGGTCGATGAGTATCCGGGCCATGGCTGGCAGCTCAACGCCAAGCGAGCTGTACAAATCGCCGAAGGACGGTAACACGAAGATAACCAGAACGGCCACCACCACAATCGTCACCAGCGCAGTGATAATCGGGTAGGTAAGGGCGCCCTTGACATTCTTCATAGCGACGACGTCTTTCTCCATATAATCGGCTATCTGTTGCAGTACCGTCTCCAGACCGCCGCCCTGTTCGCCAACGCTCATCAGACGGCAATAAACCGGAGAAAAGACGGACGGATGCTTGCCCAGGGATGCTGAGAGCTGGTTCCCGCTGCGCAGGTCTATGATTACCTCGCTCAGCGACTTCTGCAGAACGCGGTTGGACATTTGCTCCTGCAACAACTCCAGAGCAGTAGTGATATTTATGCCGGATTCAAGAAGCAAAGCCAGCTCGCGGTAAAAAAGTATTATCTCAGATGGCTTTGGCCGGGAAAGGCTTGCCGCCAGCTTATCCGTGCTAAAGAAGGGGATATACTTCTTCAGATTAACTACCTGGTAGCCGACATAGTCCAGCAGTTCTGTCGCCGCCTCTTCGGTGGCGGCGGTCAATTTGCCTTTGACTATCTCCTTATTCTCATTGTAGGCTACATATTGATAGACCATTTAACTTCATCCACCTTGATTTTCCCCTCTGGTGAACCGTCTGCCCGGTTAGCTAGTCCACAGAGTAGGCATTGCGGAGGACCTCGGAGGGAGTGGTGATATTCGCCTGCACTTTCAGCATGCCATCTTTAATCAAAGGGACCATTCCTTCTTTAACCGACTGGGCTTGCAGATCAGCCGCGGTAGCGCCACTTAGTACCATCTCTCTTATCTTGTCGCTTATGCGCAGTATCTCAAAAATTCCCGCCCGTCCCTGGTAGCCAGTGCCGGCACATGACTTGCAACCAGCACCAATAAGGAACTCGCTGCGCTCCTCGCCGATTTCCCTTTGGTAGGCCATCTTCTCGACTACAGAAGCTTCAACCAGCCGGGCACAATCGGGGCAAATACGCCTCACCATTCGCTGGGCAACAACGCCGATAAGCGCTGATGATACCAGGAATTGCTCGATGCCCAGGTCAAGAAGACGCAGTACCACGCCTATGGCATCGTTGGCATGGATGGAAGAAAGGACCAGATGCCCGGTAAGGGCCGACTGGATGGCAATATTGGCAGTTTCAGCATCACGTATCTCACCAATCAACACCGTATCGGGGTCAAGGCGCAGTATGGAGCGCAGACCGCCGGCAAAAGTAAGGCCGGCCTGAGGATTAACCTGAATCTGATTAATATTCCTGAACCGGTACTCCACAGGGTCTTCAACAGTGATGATGTTCCTCCCGACGCAGTCAAGGCAATTCACCGAAGCATAGAGGGTAGTCGTCTTACCAGCCCCGGTAGGTCCGCTGGCTAAAATCATGCCATAGGGGACTTTAAGCATCTCCTCATATGTGGCCAGGCTCTCCGGAAGAAAGCCAAGCGCCTCAAGCGTCATGACACCTCTGGATTTATCCAGAAGGCGCAGCGCCGCCATTTCTCCATAAACGGTTGGGATAGTGCCAACCCGAATATCTATCAGGCGGCGCCCCCTTGCCTTAATCGAAAACTGGCCGTCCTGCGGGCGGTGGTGGTCGGCAATATTCATATTGGCCAGAATCTTTATTCGGGAAATAAGCGGGTTAGCCGTTTGCAGGGGCAGGGAAAGCGTATCATGGAGGGTCCCGTCAATACGATAGCGCACGCGAAACTTATCTTCCTGCGGCTGGAGATGGATGTCGGAAGCCCTGGCTTTTACCGCCTCATCAATAATGAGATTGAGGGCCTGAGCCACTGGCGCATTACTGACATTATCAAGTCTAACTTGGTCTGTATTTGTATCAGAGGGAATCGAGATGCTGGAAACCTGCTTCTCTATCTCTTCATAGGACTGGTAATTAAAATCGATAGCATCCTGGATTTCTTCGGCATCGGCTTCCTCAGGCTCGATACGCATCTGGCTGTGGCTTGCCAGAGCCTCAATGGCAAATATATCTGACGGGTTTGCCATCGCCACCTGCAGGGCGCCGCCATTTACCTCCAGGGGTATGGCGGTGTATTTCCTGGCCATCGCCTCAGGAATCAGCCGTAAAGCCTCAGGCTGTATTAGATGTTTGCGCAGCCTAGGTTTGGGCTGCTCAGCCCGCAGCTCTTCTAAAGAGCGCTTCAGCGCCATCAGTTCTTCTCCTTATTTTCAGGGGAAAGCATTCCCCGCAAAACTAATCTTATCCGTCCTCCCCTTTGCTTACAATAGCCATTTGGTCATAGGTAATTAGCATGATACCGCGGCGAAATAATGGGGGTGTTAAAAAATCCACCCGGTAATTTTTTTGGTACAGCCCTTTTACAAGTTTTAAAGTTATGTTAAAATACTCAAATGTAGAGAATCTTTGAGGGGAAGGGCGTTGCTAGAAGAAATCAACAGTTTTCTGCATTATCTGTCTGTGGAGAAAGGCTTTTCGGAAAACACGATAGCTGCCTATCGAAATGACCTTTATCAGCTGGCCAGCTTTGTTGAGGAAGAGGCAAAGAAGCAAGGTGCTATGCCATCATGGGAACAGTTTGACCGTCAGGGAATGCTAAGCTATTTGCTTAACCTTAAGGAAAGAAATTATGCCGCCACCACGACCGCCCGTAAGGTGGCAGCCGCCAAGTCTTTTTTCGGCTTTATGGTAGCTGAGGGTCTTATCAAGGCTACCCCTACTGAAAACATGAGCCCGCCCAGCGTGGGTAAATCATTACCCAAGCCAATCTCAATCAGTCAGGTGCGCCAGCTTTTAGAACAGCCGGCCAAGCTTTCCACCCTGGAAGCAAAGAGAGACAAGGCCATGTTGGAGCTTCTCTATGCCAGCGGAATGAGGATAAGCGAGCTGGTTGCGCTGAACCTGGGTGATGTTGATACCGAAGGCGGCAACGTGCGCTGCTTTGGCAAGGGGCATAAGGAACGCCTCATCCCTATTTATGAGCAAGCTGCCAGAACCGTGAAAGACTATATAGAGAAAACCCGGGCCAAATTAACCCGCAACAGGGACGAGAAAGCTCTTTTCCTTAACCCGCGGGGAGAAAGGTTGACGAGGCAGGGCTTCTGGCAAAAGCTAAAGGAGTATGCGAAGTCAGCCAAGCTGGATACCCAGATTAGCCCCCACACGCTAAGGCACAGCTTTGCCACCCATATGCTCAGCGGTGGCGCCGATTTAAGGGCGGTTCAAGAGCTATTGGGACATGCCAACATATCAACAACGCAGGTTTATACCCACTTGACTTCGGAACATGTCCGGCGTACATATGAGAAGTCCCACCCCAGAGCCAAATAGAATGCAAAGGCTAGTTCAATATACTGGAGGAACGTGCTAAATGGCCGGCAAATCAAGAAACGCTAAAGGAAAACGCTCATTTCAAAGTAAGAAAAAGAGAAGCAGGCAGCACCTTCCAGTTACGGCTGCATCGCAGCCGGCAGCAGATCAAGCTATAGCGCCAGCCATCTCGCGGGAGGCGTCATTCTCTTCGACAGGTGTGCCGGTTCCAAAAACAGCGCCGGCGGTAATGAAATACCCCTACATAGGCGCCGAGCTGCGCAGGATCGGAATACTGGCGGTTATAGTACTGGTTATCCTCATCATATTAGCCGTGGTCTTACCCTCTTTCTCTTAGCCCTGTCACGGCAGTTGTTATGGATTTTGCAGCAGCAAGAGCCAGACTCATTAATAACCTCGGCGCCGAGATTAGAGACGAGCGTATTTTAGCTGCCATGATCCGTGTACCAAGGGAACTTTTCGTGCCATTGCAGAGCCGGCATCTGGCTTACGAAGATATTCCGCTTCCCATCGGCTTAGAGCAGACGATTTCACAACCTTATATTATCGCCCTCATGACCGAAGCGCTGGAACTTACCGGCAGCGAAAAGGTGCTGGAGGTAGGCACTGGCAGTGGCTATCAGGCAGCCATCCTCGCCGAGCTGGCCCGGTGGGTGGTTACAGTTGAGCGCCTGCCGGCTCTGGCTGAGACGGCCAGGCAGGTGCTGACCAGCCTGGGCTACAGCAATATTGAAACACACCTGGCTGAGGGAACCCTGGGGTGGCAGAGAGGAGCGCCCTACGAGGCAATATTAGCTACAGCGGCGGCGCCGCAAGTACCGGACAGACTTCTTGCTCAATTAGCCATCGGAGGTCGCTTGGTTATCCCGGTAGGCCCCCGCCACCTGCAGGAATTATACAAAATAACCAGGCGTGAAAATAAAAACACGGTCAGGAATCTGGGCAGCTGTCGCTTTGTCTCCCTTATAGGCAACGGCGCCTGGAAAGAAACATAAAACTGGGTTGCAGGAGAACAGAAATGGAAGTCATGGAGGCAATCAGAACTAGAAGAAGCATTCGCAGCTACAAGCCCGACCCGGTAGATAACCAGAGCATCCAGATAGTACTGGAAGCTGCCCGCTGGGCACCGTCCTGGAAAAATACTCAGTGCTGGCGCTTCATAGTGGTGCACAATAACGGCATAAAGGCAGCGCTGGCTGACTGCCTCATCGGGTCGATTAAGGGTGGCTTAGCGTCAAAAAATCCGGCTGCTGAGGCGGTGCGGACAGCGCCGGTAGTCATTGTAGCCTGCGCTGAGCTGGGGAAGTCCGGCTACAACGGGGACAAACTGGCTACGGATAAGGGAGAGTGGTATATGTTCGATGTGGCTCTGGCAATGCAGAACTTTGCTCTGGCGGCACATTCCCTGGGGCTGGGCACGGTGCATATCGGTCAGTTCGATGCTGAACGGACAGCCGGTGTCCTGAAGCTTCCGGAGAATTTTTGCGTGGTGGAGATGACTCCATTGGGCTATCCTGAACAGGAACCTAATATCAGGCCCAGAAAAGAACTGGCGGAAATTGTTTTTTATGAGCAATACGGGCAATAGCCTGGATACCACCGGCTCAAACTACAAATGGTGGGTTATCATTGCAGTTTGCTGGTTCGGTATCGGTATAGCTCTTGGGCTGACAGCACCGGATATCACCGGCGAACTTCTGACAGAAGACCTTACGGCTCTTGAAGAGCTGGGCACAATGCTGGGGCCTTTCCAGTTCACTACCGCCGTGTTCATCTTCCTCAAGAATGTCTTCGCTTTGCTGTTCAGCTTCGTCTTCAGCCCGATTATCCTGTTGGTCCCCATCCTGGCGCTTTTGGTAAACGGCTGGGTGCTTTCCTTCGTGTCGGCCATCGTGGTTCAGGAAGAATCTTTCGGTTATTTGCTTGGCGGCATATTACCGCATGGTATTATTGAAATCCCGGCATTGATTATCGGTGAGGCGGCGGCTCTCAGCTTCGGTATACTGGCTATCACCGCCCTGTTTTCAAAGAAGCAGAGAAGCTTGTTACTACCCGGGTTAAAAAGGAATTTAAGATTCTTGCTTATAGCCTGTATCCT
>CAYOKF010000098.1:0-6342 GCA_964404475.1 uncultured Dehalococcoidaceae bacterium
GGATAACGGTCAGCGAATACGACGAGAAGTTGGTGAAGAAATCCTTGGCGATGAGGTTGGCCGCCGCACTGAAGGATGAAAGCAGGCCAAAGCCGATAAAGCCGATTATCGCCAGCAGGAAGCCAACGGGCACCCCGGCGAAGAGCAGCACGAACAACATCACCGTGCCGATAATACCGACGATCGCAGGATTCATCTAGCGGCCTTCCCCAGTATCTTTTTCAGGAACTCGGTGAACAGGGTAATGACCATAGCGAAGCATGCCAACGCCAACAGGTAGCCGAAAGGGTAAAGCGGTATCTCGCTGGTGGGAGACACCTCGCCGTTGGCTCTCAGGTTACCGGCAAAGATGATTACCTGCCAGCAAAGCAGCGAGAAGAAGCCGCTACTGACTAGGTAAACAATAGCCTGTATCGCACGCTGTAACGCGGCTGGCAGATACCGCAGCAGGTAATCAATAGCCACGTGTTCCTTGGCCATCTGGGTGTAGGCCATGGCATAAGCGGCGATAAATATGCCCAGCAAACCGACCATCTCAAATGTGCCGCTGATAGGATGGCCAGCTGCTCGCATCATGACATCAGCACAGGTCAGGGCAACCATGATAACTAGGCTGCCACCCGCCACCCAGTTGAACCAGAAGCTCAGCTTACTACTGGCCTTGAATAAAAAGGACATGGGGTAACTTTCTGTTATTTTATCAGGCTTCTAGCCTTGATAATCAATGCTTCGCCGGGCAGGTTTTTGGCAGCCATGCTGGCGATATAGTCATTGGGCAGGACGCTGACGGCCTCTATCCAGCGGGCGGCCTCGGTGTCGGTCAGGGTGATTATCTCGTTGCCCTGTTCCAGTGTGTAGTCTCGCCCTTCCTCGTCGGCACTGTCCCAGGCCTGGCCGTGTATAGCGATGTATTTCTCGCTGACCTCGGTGAAGATATCCTGGATGTCCTTTGGCAGGCTGTCCCACTTGTCCTTGTTCATGCCTACCCACATCACCGTGGTGTAGCCAATCATGGAAGTATCAGTGGTGTAGTCAATGACCTCGGCGTGCTTCCAGCCCTTTAGCGTTTCAATCGGGCCGAAGGTGCCTTCCACCGTGCCCTTCTGCAGGGCTTCATAGGTTTCACCCTGGGACATGGCTACCGGCGTGCCGCCCAGCGCTTCAACAATTTTGGCGGCCAGGCCGGTGCAGCGTATCTTCATACCCTTGACATCTTCCAGGCTCTTTACCATAGTCTTGGTATGCAGCAGGCCGGGGCCGTGAGCGTGCAGGTAAAGGGTATGGGTGTCAGCCAATTCTGCCGGCATAAATTCTTTGAACACGGCGTTAGCGATATTGGTCGCCATGGTGCCGCTAGCATAGCCGAGGGGAAGATCCACCCCTTCCATCAGGGGGAAGCGTCCGCGTGTATAGGCCAGCGCCGTCATGCCGATATCGGAGATGGCGGTGACGACACCGTCGTAGCACTGGTCGGCCGGCGTCAGCGTGCCTCCGGGATAAATGGCGATGTTCACCCGGCCATTGCTGCGCTCGGCTATTTCCCTGGCCCAGTCTTCGGCGGCGATGGCGTTGGCGTGGGTGGCGGGGAAGAAAACACTGTATGTAAGTTCAATCATTTCCTCATCCGCGTTTTGGCAGGCGCCCATGAGCAATGGCAAAAGTAGGATAGCCATTACCGGGACAATAATCAGCTTCTTCAATCTAAGTTACCTCCTGTTTTCATTGTATTTTTCTGTGCACTGTTTGGTGATCATCCGGAATATTTCTCCCGCAGCCTGGGCTTTTCAATCTTGCCGGTGGGGTTCCGGGGTACGTCATCAAAGATAATACGCCGGGGTCTTTTATACCGGGGCAGATTACATTCGCAGTATTCCATTATCTCCGCTTCACTGAGCGTCTCACCCGGCTTGGGTTGAAGGACGGCGGCCACAATCTCGCCCAGCCTGGTGTCGGGCAGGCCGATAACGGCTACATCATGTACCTTGGTGTGCTGCTGAAGCACCGCTTCAATTTCCACCGGGAAGACGTTCTCCCCACCGCAGATAACCAGGTCCTTCTTGCGGTCCACGATGTAGATGAAACCCTCTTCATCTTCACGAACCATGTCCCCGGTGTGTAGCCAGCCGTCCTGCATGGCCGTCGCCGTCAGCTCCGGATTGCGGTAGTATTCCCGCATTACCCCGCCGCCCCTGACCAGCAGCTCCCCGATTTCCCCCATCACCACATCCTCCTGCCGATCATTCAGGATGCGCGTTTGCCACCCATAACCGGCTTTGCCGATGGAGCCGAGCTTTCTTTCATTCCCGATACCCAGATGGACGCAACCAGGGCCGGATGCTTCACTCAGCCCGTAGTTATTGTCAAAGGCCATGCCCGGGAAGATTTCTTCCCACCGCCTTATCAGGCTCGGGGGCACCGGCTGGGCCCCGATATGCATCAACCGCCAATGGCTGAGGTCATAATCATCCTTGTTCAGTTCGCCCCGTTCCAGAGCACCGAGGATATCCTGTACCCATGGCACAAGGAGCCAGACGATGCTGCCATATTCGTTGTGCACAGTCTCGAAGATAATACGGGGGCTCACCTCGGTTAGAATAGTAGCCTTGCTGCCGGTAAGCAGGCTGCCTAACCAGTGCATTTTGGCCCCGGTATGATAAAGTGGTGGGATGAGAATAAAGTTGTCACCGTGATGCTGGTAGTGGTGTTTTTGTTCAACGATAGCCGCATTCTCCATGTTTTTATGGGTCAGTAGTATGGGTTTTGGCACGCCGGTGGTGCCGGAGGTGAAATATAGCCCGCAGGCGTCATAACTGCCAATCTCCACCAGCGGGGGCTGGGGATTGGCCTGGCTTATAATCTGCTCAAAGTCCAGCATCCGCGCCGGCAGATTGTCACCGGAATAGATATAGTGTTTGATAGTTTCCAATTTTGGACGGACAGCTTCCACTCTTTCTACAAACTCGTCTTCCAAGATAAACGCCTTGGCTTCGGCGATATCGGCGCAGTATTCAATATCATGACTGTTGAACCTGTAGTTGAGAGGCACTGCCCATGCTCCGGTCCTGATAATGCCAAAGTAGGCTATCAGCCAGTTGATGGAGTTGCGCATAAGGTGGAGGACTTTATCATCTCTGCCGATGCCTAGTCCAGCTAGAGCGTTGGCAAACTGGTTGGCTGAGGCATCAAATTCCGCCCAATCAATTGTCGCTCGGGAGCTGCCTTTGGCAGAAAGCTCAATGAGCGCCGTATGGTCGGGATAGGCGGATGCATTGTGGGCTAGCATTTGGGAGATATTCAACTTTGTGACATTCCTGCCTTACTAATCCTAGTTATTTTACATTTAACCTTCTAAAAGAGCAAATGCTCTTTTAGCTGACAAGCATTATGAAAGGAACTGTGATGCCCATGTTTGTGCAAAGGTAGTTGGTTAATGAGTCGCTATAAAAAACACAAAACCCGTGTTTCAGGGGGAGTTCGACTCTCCCCCGTCTCCACCGGAAACAAAGGCGAGCCCTGATAAGGCTCGTTTAAGATACGGATATCCGATCCTTCACGCGAAGCCGCCACCTGGAAGACAGGTTTAAAAGGCGGCTTCGGTTTTACGGCTATAATTGACTTGGTCTTCTTAGCGTCCACATAGACTGCGTCCAGCATGGTAAGCAGCAGCTTTCTTCTTTCCTCAATATTAGCGTTAGACCAAAGCCGGGGCAGGTCCATGATCAGCTTGCCGGCTTCTTCAACCGGGAGTTTTCCTGCTCAAGCTCCTTGAGCCGCTGAGCCTGGTCTACTCTCATCCCACCGTATTCTTTGCGCCAGCGGTAGTAGGTATGGTCGCTAACCCCGATTTTCTTGCTGGCGACCGCGATGGTAGCTCCCTGGTTAAGCAGTAATTCTGCCTCGCGGAGCTTGTTGATGATTTGTTCCGGTATGAACCCTTTCTTGGCCATTTATCCCCCCTTTTTATGAGATTATAACGGGTATCGTTTTTGGGGGGGCAGGTCAACAGCGAATTAAGAACCAACTTTTGAACACAACTCCCAGCTTTTTTTCTGTATTGACAATTACATATGCAAGGCTATAATTAACTTGCCTGATATGAGATAACTCAAAAAACAATAAAGGAGGATGGTAAATGGCAAAGGAGACTGCAGCCGAGCATTATGAAGAGAGGTTTGAATTCCCCCTTTGGAAGCTCATCAAGCAGCGGGCTGAAGAGAAGGACATAAGTTATCTTCAGGCGGCAAGGGAGATGCTCCCCGAGTATCAAAAGGGGATAAGGTACCGTGATGATGAGTTTGAATCGGCGGAGATAGATAAACGAGAAAAAGAACTGGCTGAACTGGCTGAACGTAAGCAAGAGGAGATTAATAAGTCAGGAGGTCTAAGATGGTATTAGAGCGCATTGTAGACAAAGTTATTGATACTGACTTCCTGGTGGTCGGTGGAGCAATTGGCGGAAGCGCCGCTGCCGCCAAGGCGGCAGAGCATGGCTTAAAGGTGACCCTGGCTGAGAAAGCAAAGACTGACCGGAGTGGTACTTCAGGACAGGGTATTGACCACTACGGCGGCGCTTTCCCGCGCGGTATGACGGTAAAAGAGTGGAAGGAGTTCCTGGAGAAGATGGGGGCAGGTGTTTGTTATGGTGGTGGGCCATACATGAACCAGACCAGGCTGTACCGGCAGTATGCCAACGGGTTTTGGGGAATAGAGGAAATGGAGAAACTCGGGGTAACTATGAGATGGGATGATGGTGACTTACGCCCCATAAAGAATTTTTTCGGTCCGGCACCATTCACGCGAGTTCACTGGTATGATTGTAAGCCGCAGATGGCAGCGGGCGTAAGAAAGAGGGGAGTAAATGTGCTTGAGCGGACGATGGTGGTTGACCTGCTTACCAATAATGGTGCGGTAGTGGGAGCAACCGCGATAGACACCCGTACCGGTGAATTCATCGTTATTAGGGCAAAGGCGGTAGTAGTTGCCACCGGCATGTTTGGCCGCCTCTACGGGCAAAGCGTGAAGTATTATTTTATCATGCACCCATGTCCAGCGGCAGTCTCTGGAGATGGATGGGCCATGGCTTACCGGGCCGGTGCGGAACTGGCCAATCTGGAGCAAAGCCGTGTCAGGGGTGGTATGGTGCATGATTTAACCATGTCACACGGGAATATTCGCAATGAGGGCATCGCGGTAAGAATGCGTACCTGGGACGGTGACGAGGTCCCGTCGATATCAAGAGAAACCGAAGCACTATTCGTTGACCTAGAGCGAAAAGGTAAGGCTCCTTTTTACTATGACTTTGGCAACCTGCCCGATGACTTCCACAAGAGGATTGAGGTCTGCTACGTGGACGAGAGGATGATTGGGTTCAAGGTAGCCGAGGACAGGGGTTTTAACCCTAGAACACACTGGTACGAGACTATGCAACGCAAGCCCACTGTTCTCCATGCTCATCCCGGTATAGAAGCGGATGAAAACTTTCAATCCACGGTTAAAGGTCTCTTCGCCATAGGTGACTGTTCATCTGGTTCCCATGACGTCGCTAACGCGGCTACTTCCGGATTTCTCGTTGGTGACAGCATAGAGTCCTTCATCAAGGAGACCGCGGAACCTGTTATTGATGAAGCTCAGGTGGAGAGCCAAAAGGAAACAGCACTAGCGCCTCTGTCAGTAAAGGATGGTACGGAATCCAAGGAGCTGGAGCAAGCTGTACAGAATATATGCATGTACTATATAGCCTCACACAGGTCGGAAGGAATGCTCCTGGAAGGACTGAGGCGGCTTGGCTCGTTGAAAAAAGTGTTTATCCCGCAGCTCAAAGCTAAGAATCCACATGAGTTGATGAGGTGCCTGGAGGTACGGAATATCATGGACGTTGCTGAGGCACATATGCAGGTCTGCCTGGAGAGAAAGGAGACGCATGGTAGCCACTACAGGCTTGATTACCCTGAGCCAGACCCATCCCAAGATGACCTGCGTACGTATCAGCGGCTGGAAAATGGGCAACCGGTACTTGAGATGCGGAAGGTAAAGCCGTTAGAGTATCCCGATGACCACAAGGAGGAGAGATAAGATACCAGCGAAGATAGACCATAAAAATGCAATGGTTCCTGACTAGAATAAAGAGGGGGTGAAAAATGGCTAAGATGTCGCAGGAGATAATAGATCTTTTCACTGATCCTCAGGCGTCCAAGGTTATGGCCACCATAAGTGCTGAGGGAACTCCCATTACAGGTGTGAAAGGAAGACTGCACGCTGCTGATGAAGAAACTATTGGCTTTGCTGAGCTAGCCCATGTCAAGGGTAGATCACCCTTAAAACCAGGTCAAAAGGTAGCAATAG
>CAYOKF010000099.1:0-6276 GCA_964404475.1 uncultured Dehalococcoidaceae bacterium
CGGGGAGTGTCAAAGGAGTTATTACCAAACTTACGTCCTGTTTGCCCCTGATTCTCTTGTTATGAACTGGTGAAACCATCACCTGTGTACTCTCTAACTAACACTTCGTATATCCACACGCGGGGCAAATATAACAGCCCTCCTGATAGACGAGCATGTTGCTGCATTCCGGGCACTGTCCGGCCAGGTTCTTGGCCAGGCCGTAGTCCTCCAGCTTGGGCTTGCCTTCATTGCCGGTGGTGTACTTTTCCAGCACGCTGGCGATAGCATCGGCACAGGAGAGGATGGATTTACCCTCCTCCCAGGCGATTGACGGGCAACGGATGCCGCGCAGCTGTTTTATAACTGAGGCCGTATCAACTCCGGACCTTAGTGCCAGGGAGATGAGCCGGGAGGTGGCTTCCAGCTGGGCGGAGGCACAGCCGCCGGCTTTGCCCAGCGTGGTAAAGACTTCGCAGATACCTTGCTCATCGGAATTGACGGATACATATAGTGACCCGCAGCCGGTGTTCACTCTTTCGGTGACGCCGGTGGTTACCTTGGCTCTTTTACGCGGGGTGCGGCTGGTAGCTTCAGGCTTCTCCTGTTTTCCTGTGGTCAGTACCTGTGCATCACGGCTCCGGTCGCGGTAGATGGTGATTCCTTTCAATCCCTCGTCGTACGCGAGCGTGTAAACCTTGGCGATGTCTTCACGGGTGGCTTCCCGGGGGAAGTTGACCGTCTTGGAGACGGCGTTATCCGTTGACCTTTGGAAGGCAGCCTGCATGCGCACGTGCCACTCCGGGGTAATCTCATGGGCGGTGACAAATACCCGTTTGGTTTCCTCAGGCACTCCGTCAATATCATCGAGGTGCTCACCATCGGCCAGCTTCTGCATCAGATCCTCGGAGTAAAAGCCACCCCGCCGTGCCGCTTCCTCAAAGTAGGGATTGACTTCTATCAACTGGGCACCGTCGAGGATATTCTTGGTATAGCTCAGGGCAAAAAGCGGCTCGATGCCACTGGAGCAGCCGGCAATCAGGCTCAGTGTGCCGGTAGGGGCGATAGTGGTGCGGGTGGCGTTCCTTACTCTGGGGCCATCAGGAACGTCGTATTTGCTACCCTCAAAAGCGGGGAAGACCCCGCGCTCTTCGGCCAGTTCTACCGAGGCTTTGGCTGCTTCGTCATTAATGAAGCGCATGATATCAGCGGCTACCTGCAAAGCCTCATCCGAGTTGTAGGGGATGCCCAGATTAACCAGTAAATCGGCGAAGCCCATTATCCCGAGTCCGATTTTTCGGGTCTTCTTGGTCATCTCCTCTATCTGGTTTAACGGAAATTTATTAACATCAATGACGTTATCCAGAAATCTGACGCCGGTTTTTACTGTCCGTGCCAGCTTGTCGTAATCAATCTCAGTAGCGCTGTCGGTCTCCCGCAGCATCTTGGTCAGGTTAATTGAGGCGAGGTTGCATGATTCATAAGGAAGTAACGGCTGTTCCCCGCAGGGGTTGGTGCTTTCAATTTTGCCCAGGTGGGGAGTGGGATTATCCTGATTGAGGCGGTCGATGAAGACAACGCCGGGGTCACCGGACTTCCAGGCCATATCGACTATTTCGTCGAAGACCTTTTTGGCTTTAAGCTTGTCAGTAACCTCCCGGGTATGCGGGTTGACCAGGTTATATTCGGTATCTGCCTTGACAGCTTCCATAAAATCAGCGGTCACGGCTACAGAGATATTGAAATTGGTCAGGGCGGTCATATCCTCTTTAGAGGTTATGAACTTCTCAATATCAGGGTGGTCAACATTGAGGATGCCCATGTTCGCCCCGCGGCGGGTACCACCCTGTTTGATGACTTCCGTGGCGGTGTCAAAGGCGCGAATAAATGAGACCGGCCCGCTGGCGACTCCACCGGTAGAGCCGACTCTGTCCTTTTCCGGTCTCAGCCTGGAAAAGGAAAATCCCGTCCCGCCGCCGCTTTTATGGATGAGCGCCGTGTACTTCACGGCGTCGAAGATGGACTCCATAGAGTCATCGACGGGCAGGACAAAACAAGCCGACAGCTGCCCCAGTTCACGTCCGGCATTCATCAGGGTGGGTGAATTGGGCAAGAATTCCAGGTTGGACATAAGCTGGTAGAATTCCTCTTCCCTTGCCGTGGCATCTGCCTGGGGGTCATAAATGAGTTCGGCGGCGGCAATAGCCTGCGCCACGCGGCGGAACATTTCCTCCGGTGTCTCAATAGAGTTTCCTTGCTTGTCCTTCTTGAGGTACCTTTTCTGGAGGACATGAAGGGCGTTTTCCGTAAGATTGACGCTGCCGGTTTGCGGGCGGTCAGTCTTGACTTTAGCTTTAGTTTCCATTTGAGCCTCTTTCTTTGCTGGTTGTTCAGCATCCAGGATTTCTCTTACCATCGCCTCGATTTCGGCATCGGTCGGCAGGGGTCTCCGCTGGCGGCGCTCCGGCACCAGATGCTCCATTCCGGGCAATGGTCTTGACGGTGAAGACTGCGGTTGCTCCAGCCGCTCAATCACCTGAGCGGTGAGCCGCTCGATCAGCTTGCGGTCAGGTATCCCCATCGACTCGGCAGCGGCGAAGATGACCTTGGCGATCTGGTTACGGTTGAGCGAAGCCGGTTGTTTATTTTGCTTCGGGTTATGATTGTTCATTTCCGCTTTACCTGTCTTATTGTGGCCAGCTGGGCCAGTTCTTCGGTGGGGAGCAGGGGTAGCTGGCTGGTGGACGGGGTGGCGCTGGTTTCCCCGCTGATCAGCGTATCCACTTCCTGTTTCAGAGCGGTGATGTCAGCGAAATCCCGGTAAACGCTGGCAAAGCGGATATAAGCCACGTGGTCCAGCTTCTTCAGCCCCGCCATGACCAGGTCACCGATAACCCCGCTGGGTATCTCGGTTCTGCCCAGGTGGTAGAGCCGGCTTTCTATATCGTCTGCCAGCCTCTCGACGCTACCGCTGGGGAGCGGGCGCTTTTCACATGCCTTGCGTATACCTGCCAGCAGTTTGTTTCTGCTGAATTCCTCGCGTCTTCGGTCTTTCTTGATAATGAACAGCCCGGCTGGCTGGACTCGCTCGTAAGTGGTGAAGCGGGTATCGCATTCCAGGCACTGGCGGCGCCGCCGGATACCGTCATTGACATCACGGGAGTCAATGACCTTGGAATCATGGTAACCGCAATGGGGACAGTTCATGAACCACCCTACCTTATTTAGTGTCGGAACTATAAACTAACACAATATATAGTATTTTGTCAAGATGTTTTTCAAGGTAATTACAGATGATTTTTAGGGCAATTATAAAAAATTTTGGAAAAATCGGCTCTATCTGATAGACTGCAGGGAGTGAGATGGTGCCAGATCTTGCAGGTGAGGCGATGGACTACCAGGCAGCGCTGGACTACATCTTAAAATTTGCGGACTATGAACGGTTGCCGCGTTCGGCAGTTGTCTTTGATTTAAGGCGTGTTGAGCTGCTGCTGGAGAGACTGGGAAATCCTCAGCAAGCTGCCGGTTCAATTCACGTTGCCGGTACCAAGGGTAAGGGCAGCACGGCGGCAATGATTGCTTCTATCTTGGCTCAGGCGGGGTGCCGTGTTGGGCTTTATACTTCTCCTCACCTGCTCAGTTTCACCGAGAGGATACGGGTTAATGGGCAGCCCATTGCTGAAAGTGACTTCGCCCGGCTGACGGTGGCTCTTCAGCCTGAGGTTGAGGCGGTCAATCGTGAGGGAACCTTCGGCGAGTTGACCACCTTTGAGATACTGACCGCACTGGCTTTCGCCTATTTCTGGGAGGCGGGGGTTGATTATCAGGTATTGGAGACGGGTCTGGGGGGACGGCTTGACGCCACCAACGTGGTTAAGCCGTTAGTTGCGGTGATTACCTCGATAAGTTATGACCATACCGATGTACTGGGTGAAACCCTCACCGAGATTGCCACCGAGAAGGCGGGCATTATCAAGCCGGGCAGCGCTGTGGTCTGCTCACCGCAGTTTCCCGAAGCGATGGCGGTGATTGAAGGGGTCTGCCGGGAGCGGGGAGCCAGGCTGGTGAGGGTAGATAGTCAGAACTGGCGCCGGACCGCGATAACTCCTGAAGGGCAGTCCTTTGCCTTGAAGGGAATGTTGCGTGACTATAATCTGAATATACCTCTTCTCGGCGAGCATCAACTGGAGAATGCGGCGGTGGCGGTTACCGCGGCCGAGGTTCTGGCGGAGGGGGGGGTGAGGGTGCCTTCGGCGAGCATTACTGCCGGGTTGGCCAGCGTGAACTGGCCGGGACGGCTCCAGATACTGCGTCGCCAGCCCTGGCTTATTGTTGATGGTGCCCACAATGCTTATTCCGCCAGGCGGCTGGTTGAGGCGCTAAAACAATATTTTACTTTTGACCGTTTGCTTTTTATCTTCGGGGCTTCTTCGGATAAACAGGTTGATGGCATGGTTGCCGAGCTGGCACCTCCGGCCAGTGAGGTTATTGTTACCCGTTCTGCCCATCCCCGTGCGGTCGCTTCGTCAGTGCTGGTAACCGAGTTTTCACGGCGGGGGGCGGTAACTGAAATAACCGGGAATGTGGCTACTGCCGTGGAGCTGGCCTTAACCAGAGCTAAGCCGGGTGACCTTATCTGCGCTACCGGCTCGATCTTCATTATCGCCGAGGTGATGGAATACTTGGAGAAGTCGGGACAGACTTAATCACGGTTGACACTGGCCTCAATAACAAGGTCGGTTCCCGAGCGGTAGGTCCTGGTAAAAGATAGCGGCAAAGACTGGCTGACATCGCCGGTGTTAAGCTCGCCCACTGCCTCAATGCCTCTGCCCATTATCTTGGGTGCGACGAAAATAACCAGTTTATCAACCAGTTTCTGGCGCAGCAGTGAAGTGATAACTTCGGCGCCTCCCTCCACCAGCACTGAAGAGATGCCCCGTTGCCCCAGGACTTTGAGCAGCAGCTCAAGGTCAACCTCGCCGTGCCGGTCCTCTTTGATTACCGAGATTTCAATTCCCATCTGGCGGAGGCCGGCCAGCTTTTTCTCATTAGCGTGGGTGGTGGTGGCGATGATAGTCGGCGTGGCTTCCTGTTCCGTGAGCACCTTTGCCGTCAGTGGAATCCTTAGCCTTGAATCCAGGATGACACGGGCCGGGCTTCTTCCCCTGACCAGGCGCACGGTAAGCCGGGGGTCATCAGCCAGGATGGTGCCGCTACCCACCATGACGGCGTCATTGCTGGCGCGCAGCCGGTGGGCAAGCTTTAACGACTCCTCACCGCTTATCCAGTGGGAACTTCCGGTGACGGTGGCAATTCTCCCGTCCAGTGTCTGAGCGAACTTTACCGTGACCAGGGGCAAGCCCGTGGTTATATGTTTGATATAGGCTTCATTCAGGGCATGGCATTCTTTCTCAAGGACGCTGACAGTGGTCTCAATGCTGTGCTGCCGTAAGCGCTCAACGCCTTTACCGTTTACCTGCGGGTTCGGGTCCAGCATGCCGATAACCACCCGCCCGATGTTGTGCTGAATCAAGGCGTCAACACAGGGTGGCGTCTTGCCGTGATGACAGCATGGTTCCAGCGTGATATATATGGTCGTCCCGGCAATGCTCTCCCGGGCACTCTCAATGGCATTGATTTCGGCATGCTTGTCACCGAAGCTGTGGTGGTAGCCCCGGCCAATGATACGGTCGTTGCTAACAATGACGGCGCCCACCATCGGGTTGGGGCTGGTACTGCCCAGCCCCCGGCGTGCCAGCCGCAGCGCTTCCCGCATATAATATTGGTCGCTGGTGTTCTGTTTATTCGTCATGTTTCTGAGCACAGTATAGCACGCTGACAGTCTGGATAGAAAGAAGCCAGGGGTTGCTTTTATTTGTGTTCATGTTATTACCGGGCTGTAGAAGCGATCTCATATACTTAATTGCTCTGGTATGGTAGAATCTGCATTAAAGAAAAGATGACGAAGAATAATACGCCAGAAGACGGACTGGAAGAGCTGATCCGGCTATCGCAGAGAATAACCAAGAAGGCTAAAGATACAGCTGATCGTGAAGCCAGGAAAGAGCAAGAGCTTGCCAGTAAGAGACAGGTCCTGCAAGGTCTTAAAGATATTACGGTTGCTATGGCCCTGGAGCAACTGAAAATAGTGGCGGCTCCTCCTGATATTGTCCAGCAGGTAAATTCGTTCAAAACTCAGCCGGATAGTGAGAGGCTACGCGTCCTGATAACGGGTATGGTATCCGAGCTTGAAGCCCGCGCGGTCCCGCAAAGTTGAGTAAATCCCCACGGCGTGAA
>CAYOKF010000100.1:0-6223 GCA_964404475.1 uncultured Dehalococcoidaceae bacterium
GAATATACCCTTGATTCCGCCAGGCTGGCCAAGGAGAACAATCTTTATACTGTGTATGTGACCAATGGCTATGCCACTCCGGAGGCGCTGGACACTATCGGTCCTTACCTGGATGCCTGGCGTGTTGACGTCAAGGGCTTTACCGACGAGTTTTACCGGGACTTGGCTAAGGTGCCCCGCTGGCGGGAGATTCTTGAAGTTACCAAGCGGGCTAAAAACAAGTGGGATATGCACGTTGAGGTGGTTACCAATATTATTCCCACTATGAATGGTGATGACCGGCAGCTTGAGGACATCGCCAAATGGATACGAGATGAGCTGGGTGAGCTGACTCCCTGGCATGTGACCCGGTTCCACCCCCAGCACCACATGATGCACCTCCCCTCAACCCCGCTAGCCACCATTGAGCGGGCTTATGAAATCGGGCGGAAAGCCGGACTTAAATTCGTCTATGCGGGCAATGTGCCCGGTCACCAGAGCGAGAGCACCGGATGCTATGCCTGCGGCAAGCCCATCGTACAGAGGTTCGGCTACCAGACAAACGTGGAAGGGCTGGAGGGCTCAAAATGCAAATTCTGCGGGGCGGAGCTTAACTTCAGAGCGCCCGGCTCGAAGGAGGGGTAAAATGATAAGGAATCCGGTTGTCGCCGGACGATTCTATCCAGCCTCAGCTTCACAGCTCAAGGCAATGATTGAGACGCTTGTTGATGAGAAGGCGGAGAAGGAGGAGGCAATCGGTCTGCTTATGCCTCACGCCGGGTATCCCTATTCCGGGCCAGTCGCCGGGGCTACCATATCCAGAGTCAAATTCAAGGATACCTTTATCATTATGGGGCCCAGCCACACCGGCATGGGGAAGCCGTTCAGCATTATGACCGAGGGCGTGTGGAAAACGCCCCTGGGTGATGTAGAAATTGACTCCGAACTGGCAGGGCAAATCGTGGCTTCGTCCGGAAACCTGCAGGAAGACGACCAGGCGCACCAGCATGAGCATGCCGTTGAGGTCCAGATTCCCTTCCTGCAGTATTTCAAGCCGGATATCAAGATAGTGCCTATCATTCTGGCTTATGCTGACGCGGCTGCTTATAAGGAAATCGGCAGTGAGATAGCCGGGGTGATTAAAAAGCTGAACCGGGAGGTGGTGATTATTGCCAGCGGTGATATGACACACTACGAGCCGCAGGAGGTTGCCGGGGAAAAGGACTCCCAGGCGATAGAAGCCATACTGAATCTTGATGAGGATGAACTGACCCGGCGCTTTGAAGAACTCAATATATCAATGTGCGCTTATGGCCCGGCGGTCTGTCTTATCTCTGCCGCTAAGGAACTGGGTGCCACTGAGGCGGAACTGGTGAAGTACCAGACCAGCGGCGATACCACCGGAGATTACTCGGCGGTGGTCGGCTATGCCGGTATCATTATCAGGGCGGTTAAAATGCACCCGCTGGTGAATTTAGCCAGGGAGACGGTGGAGGCCTACGTCAAGGAAGGTAAAATTCCCCCACTCCCCGCCGACCTCGCCCCCGAGATGAAAGAGAAAGCCGGCGTCTTTGTTTCCATTCACAAGCTCGGTAGTCTGCGGGGATGCATCGGCACCTTTGAGCCGAAGCAGAAAAATGTGGCGGAGGAGATTATCACCAACGCGGTAAGCTCCGCCACCCGTGACCCCCGTTTTCCTCCCGTCGCCCCCGATGAGCTTAAAGACCTTGACTACAGCGTGGATGTCCTCACCAGCCCGGAGGAGGTAGCCGATGAAAGCCAGCTTGACCCGAAGAAGTACGGCGTTATCGTGGAGGCGGGCTGGCGGCGCGGTCTCCTCCTCCCCGACCTGGAGGGTGTGGACAGCGTTGACTTCCAGATTGACATCTGTCGCCAGAAAGGCGGCATCGACCCCGGCGAGCCGGTGAAGCTCTATAGATTTGAGGTGAAGAGGTATAAGTGAGGGGGTATTTATCTTTTCCCACCCGCGCCGCCCAGTATCATTAACAGCCTGTCCGGTAGTGGTGAAGGAAATCCCCACTTACGAAAGGATAGTATAGCATATGCATCCGTTGGATGGTGTCTGGCTCAAAGTCAGGCGTGGTCGTCACCATATGAATGAAGCGAATCGGTTGATTAAAGCCTTCATTAAATCCAAGCCTTACTCCATTAGGGAGGAGATTGACAGACAAACCGGAGATAAGCTTTTTATAGTCAATGACGATATTAAACCCGCTCCCCCCCGACTCAGTGCAATCGTTGGCGATTCCGTCTTTAATTTCCGTTCCGCCCTCGACCACTTGGCTTGGCAACTCGTTATTGCCAACGGTAAAATACCGACAGAACGAACTTGCTTCCCCATTTGTATCGATCTCAGACAATGGGGAAGAGCGCAGGAAAGATTGAAGGGGATGAGTGATAGCACAAAAACAGTCATCCAATCCGAGCAACCTTGCTTTACTGGGCACAACCATCACAAGCGAATGTTTACTTGGCTGGAGTTTCTCTGTAACATAGACAAGCACAGGCATCTCCATCTCGTACAAGCAGCAACCGGTGGGGGATTGTTCAACCCCCCACAGCCCACTGCTAGTGAAATTTTTATCCACAATGGCATTGTAGAAAGCAATACAATACTCGCCCGCTTTCCTAAACCCTATTCTGGTGTGAATTTCTTTCCAGCCCTCGATGTATCCTTCGGCGAGAGTCCCGCACAAGGAGAATCGATCTATCACACTCTTTATAGATTCGGATTCTTGGTTCAATACACAATAAGGTTGTTTAATGGTTGCTTCCCTGTTTCTACCGCAAAGAAGCTTCATTGTTTTATGGATTAGTTTCCCCATTATTTCCCCCCCTTATACAGTAAAGGTATACTCACCCTTACGAAGGGGGGTGGTGAATATTAACGGGCTAAGCCGCAGGTGATACAGGGCGGCAGGGTGGGAAAAGATGAGAGACGAGCCGTCTGTCCTCGGAGATGCTTCACTGTATTGCTCAGTCTGATTGCCATTATCGCCCATCAATGTTATACTCTGACATATCATCGGCTAGATTGGAGATTTCAGTTGAAAAGAGTTGATGGGCGTGCTTACGATGCACTGCGACCGATAAAAATAACCCCTGGCTACCAGAGCTTCGCTGAGGGCTCGGTGCTGATAGAATTGGGCAAGACCCACGTGTTATGCTCGGTCAGTGTTGAGGAAAGAGTACCCGGCTTTCTCAGGGGAAGCGGCAGTGGCTGGATTACGGCTGAATATGCCATGCTGCCCCGGGCGACGGTTACCCGTAACCGGCGTGATTCTTCGGTAGGCAAGGTTACCGGCAGAAATCAGGAAATCCAGCGTTTAATCGGGCGCTCACTGCGGGCAGTAACTGACCTTGATGCACTGGGGGAGAGAACTTTAATGGTGGACTGTGATGTACTTCAGGCTGACGGCGGCACCAGAACCGCGGCTATTACCGGTGCCTATATAGCCCTGCATCAGGCCCTTAAGACCCTGGCGAATATGGGAGTAATATCATCCATACCGTTGAAGAGCGCCGTGGCGGCGACGAGTGTCGGTATTGTGCACAGCTATATGATGTTAGACCTGTGCTACGATGAAGACTTTAATGCTGCCGTTGACTTCAATGTGGTGATGACCGACCGGAACGAGTTTGTTGAGGTTCAGGGCACCGCTGAGGGCAAACCCTTCTCCAGGGAAAGGATTGACGAATTGCTCTCTTTAGCGGAGAAGGGTATCAAAGAGCTGTTTCAAATTCAAGAGGAAACCCTGAGAAAGCTGTAGCGTTCAGGGTCTTACCTGACCGCTGCCGAGGATAATCCACTTGTAGGTGGTCAGTTCCTTTAGCCCCAGCGGGCCCCGGGCATGTAGCTTCTGGGTACTGATGCCGACCTCGGCCCCCAGCCCGAACTGCCCCCCGTCGGTAAACCGTGTGCTGGCATTGACATAGACGCAGGCAGCGTCTACCTCATTGAGAAAACGCATGGCTGACTGGTAGTCCTCGGTGACGATTGCCTCGGAATGCCCCGAGCCGTAATGCTCAATGTGCTCTATTGCCTCGTCCAGTGAGTCCACCACCCTGACCGCTGCCACCAGCGCCAGGAATTCCTTGCCCCAGTCCTCGTCCACTGCCGGGACCAGTTTCAGGGATGTATCGGTTTTAAGGATGGACAGGGCCCGTTTATCACAGTGCATCTCCACCCCGGCTTTTGCCCACTCCGCCGCTGCCATGGGTAGATAGCGCCCGGCAATATCGGCATGAACCAGCAGGGTGTCCAGGGCATTGCACACGGTGGGACGCTGTACCTTGGCATTAAAGGCGATGGCCACTGCCTTGTCCACATCGGCGCTCCTGTCTATGTAGGTATGGCAGACGCCGATGCCCCCGCTGACCACTGCCATGGTGGCATTCTCGGTGACGGATTTTATCAGTCCTGCCCCGCCCCGGGGAATAATCAGGTCAATAACATCGGTCATCTTGAGCATGTGGTTGACCAGGGTGCGGTCGGTATTTTCAATAAATTTCACGGCTCCTTCGGGCATACCGGCCCGGCTGATGGCTCCCTCAATCACTCTGGTCAGGGTGATATTTGAGTTTACGGTCTCCTTGCCGCCCCTGAGGATAACGGCGTTGCCCGACTTCAGGCAGAGGACGGATATGTCGATGGTAACGTTGGGCCGGCTTTCGTAGATGGCACCGATTACCCCCAGCGGCACGCGCTTTCTGCCGACCTGCAAGCCGTTGGCCAGGGTGCGCATATCAAATATCTCCCCTACCGGATCGGACAGGGCGGCTACAGTTCGTACATCCTGGGCTATTGCCTCAAGGCGGCTGGAGTCCAGCATCAGGCGGTCAAGCATGGCGGCATTCATACCTGATGCCTCACCCTTCTGGTAGTCAATCTGATTGGCCGCCAGGATTTCATCCTTCCTGGCCAGCAGGTCATCGGCAATGTTATGCAGGGCTTTGTTTTTAATGTCAGTGGAGAGGTAAGCCAGGCGGCGGGAGGCTGCCCTGGCGGCTCTGCCTTTGGCTTTCAGTTCCTCTATTGGCGATGTCATGGTTTTTCCTTTTACGGGTTCACTACTTCCCCTAAACGAACTTACCGCTGCCGCTGAAGTAGTAGATGTAGCGGGGTGGGACGCCGGTTACCGCCCGGTTGACCCTCTTTTTCAGGGAGCACCGGCATTTCCGGCTGTCCTCCAGTTCCAGAATATAGCTGGAGCCGTCGCTGATACGCATGTATTCAATGGGGACCAGTTCTCCCCACCATCGCCGGAGGGACTCATGCTGGAAATTGTATTCAACGTTCACCAGGAATTTTTCGTCGCTAGACTGATAAAGTTTGCCTGTAGCCACTTGGCTCCTCTCTTTCTAATAACGCCAGATTATTCCGGTGCACCACCTCCGGGCCGTAGTCCAGGCTGAGTAAAGAAGCGATTTTTCGGGAGTGAGCCCCTTTAATGATGCTGATATCGCTGGAGCTATAGTTGGTAATACCGCAGCCGAGGTAAGTCCCGCCGGTATCATATATGGCGACTATATCACCGTGCTGGAAGGTACCTTCAGCCTTCTGGATACCGGCTGACAGCAGGCTGCGGTTCTGCTTCCTCAGGGCCAGGGCAGCGCCGGCGTCAATCACCAGCTTGCCCCTGGTGCTGAGGCCGGAGAGTATCCAGCGCTTGCGGCTTTCCATCTTGCTGGTCTTGGGCAGGAAGTGAGTGCCTGTTGCCTCGCCGGATACCAGCTTCAAAATAACGTCGGGTTCCCTGCCATCGGCGATAATCACGTTGACCCCTGAGGCAGTGGCCAGCCTGGCGGCTTCTACCTTGGTAGCCATGCCCCCGGTGCCCAGACTGCCTGCCGTACTGGCTACCAGGCGTTCGATATCGGAGTCAATCTTTTTTACCTGTGAGATGAGGCGGGCGTTGGGGTCATGGTGCGGGTCGGCAGTGTACAGGCCGGCAATATCGGTGAGAATCATCAGCAGGTCGGCGTCAACCAGATTGGCTACCATGGCTGACAGGTTATCATTATCACCGAACTTGGCCTCCTTAATCTCGTCAATAGCCACCACGTCATTTTCGTTGACAATGCAAACCACCCGGAGGTCCAGTAAACCCAGAAGAGTATTGCGGGCATTAAGATAGCCGGCACGGT
This sequence comes from uncultured Dehalococcoidaceae bacterium, assembly GCA_964404475.1. GTDB lineage: Bacteria > Chloroflexota > Dehalococcoidia > Dehalococcoidales > RBG-16-60-22 > CAYOKF01. The sequence goes on from CAYOKF010000100.1 coordinate 6,148, forward strand.
CGGAAAGGTCGGACTTGGTAAGCAGGGCCTGCGCCACGGTAATGTTGTGCTGACCGAACAGTTGCTCGTAAACGTT
>CAYOKF010000101.1:0-6211 GCA_964404475.1 uncultured Dehalococcoidaceae bacterium
TCAACCCAGAGGCCGACAACCACACCACCTACAATAGAGATACCAATAAAAAAGCCCACCCCCGTCAGTCTCAGAGCCGCTACCCACCTGCTCATATCAACTCACACTGCCACCCTAAGAAGCATACCAGATTTTGATGACTGAGGTCAATATCTCAAAACGCCTGAGTTCACCATTGCAAGCTATCGCCCGTTCATAAAAAAAGCCCTGATATTCCCCGCTATCAGAGCTTTGTCTAATTCCAGAAATAGATGACTTATTTTACGTCTTACCCCTTCGGAAAAGCCGATGGAAGTCACCAGCAAAGTCCCTCAGAATATGATGCATCTCCAGCCTCTCAAGCAACTTTCGTCATTCAGTTGAATCCCCGCGATAACATTGATGAAGTGCTGATTAAGACTTTCGCTTATCAAAGTCATCCAGATCGAGCGTGTTAATGAAATCATAGAAAGCTGACATCTTCTTCTTCATTTCCTCATCATTAACCTTCGGCTGCCTGCCTCCGATTTCCTCACCCTCCTCGATAACAGGCTTACCTGTCTCGGTATCCAGCAAGATACCAGCCTTATCTAGAACTGACTCATCGGCGTAAATGGGTACCTGTGCCCTCACTGCCAGCGCCAGCGCATCACTGGGGCGGGAGTCAACTTCTATCTGCTCGCCATCAACATCAAGCAGTATTTTGGCATAAAAGGTATCATTTTTAAGATCATTAACGATAATAGAGTTAATATTGGCGCCCAGCGTATCAATAACCGAGCGTAATAAGTCATGGGTTAAAGGCCGGGGAACATTAACCCCCTGTAACTTTACAGCAATAGCATCTGCCTCACTGGGGCCTATCCAGATTGGCAGGTAGCGGTCAGTCATTTTCTCTTTCAGAATTACCACGCGCTGATAATTCATCAAGCTTACCCGGATACTATCTACGGTCATTTCTATCATATCCAGTTTTCTCCACCCGTTTCCTCAATTTCCGTGAATAAATTCTACTCTAGCATCACCTTTCTTGTCAAACACCCGGGCAGCGGTAGTAAAAATAAACTATGATAACAAAAATACCCTTTTAAATGATTTGGTAAATCGTCTTATTATGCTATAATTTTAATTATGCTATAAATTAACTTACTGCCTTATTACAATCTTACACTAAAAAAGGAGCAACGTTTGCATGAAAGAACACAACAAAGCAATCGTCTGGTTTAGTGAAGTCACTAAGCAGGATATCCCGCTAGTCGGAGGTAAAGGCGCCAATCTTGGAGAAATGACCGGCGCCGGTATTCCAGTGCCCCCCGGCTTCATTGTCACTGCCGGCGCTTACTTTGACTTTCTGGAAGAATCAGGAATCACGAATGGTATTCGAGAACTGCTTGAGCCACTGGATGTACATGGCAGCCGGCAACTTCAAGAAACCGCCAAGAAAGTCCAACAGATAATCCTGGACGCCCCCATGCCCGCTGCTCTGATCAGGGAGATTGAGCAAGCCTATATAAAAATGGGCAGGGGACTTGTCGCCGTACGCTCTTCGGCAACCGCCGAAGACCTGCCTGAGGCTTCTTTCGCCGGACAGCAAGCCACCTTCCTTAATATCGAAGGAGAGAAAGAAGTAGTCAAAGCAGTTCAAGAATGCTGGGCGTCCCTCTTCGGCGCACGCGCCATCTTTTACCGGGAGGAAAACGGCTTTGACCATTTTAAAGTGGGCATTGCCGTTCCGGTACAACGTATGGTACAGTCTGAATCTGCCGGCGTTATGTTCACCGTTGAACCCACCACCAGCGACAAGAGCAAAATTGTGATTGAAGCGGTACTGGGACTTGGCGAGATGATTGTCTCCGGTGACGTCACCCCTGACCACTATGTCGTCAGCAAAGATGGTTTGCAAATCATTGAAAAGGAAGTCAAGAAACAGGAGTGGAAACTCGTTAAGGAAGAGCACGGTAAGACCAAGGATGCCAACATCAAAATTAACCTTACGCCTGAAGAGCAAGCCCGGCAGAAAATCACCGATGAAGACATACGCTTTCTTGCCGAAATAGGCAAACGCCTGGAAGATCATTACCAGTTTCCCCAGGATGTGGAGTGGGCAAAAGAGAACAATGAGATAATGATAGTGCAGACACGGCCAGTTACCACTATAAGAGAAATGGCCGAAGAGGTAGCTGAGATCACGGCGCCGGTACTGCTATCCGGCTCAGCAGCCAGCCCTGGAGTAGCCTCAGGTCCGGTTAAAATAGTACCTGACCCCTCTGAAATAGATAAAGTCTATGAAGGTGATGTCCTGGTAGCAGAGATGACCACTCCTGACTTCGTCCCGGCGATGAAACGTGCCTGTGCCATCGTCACTGACCGGGGTGGGCGAACTGCCCACGCGGCCATTGTTAGCCGGGAGCTGGGCATTCCCTGTATTGTTGGCGCGGAAAAAGCCACCGCCACCTTGACAGATGGACAGGTAATAACGGTGGACGGTAGCCGCGGCAAAGTATATGAAGGAAAGATAGAAATTGCCACTGAGGAGAAAATACGGGCCAGGGGAGAAATTAAAACCAGAACCAAGCTTCTGGTTAACCTGGCCCAGCCAGAACTGGTAGACCGCGTTGCCCAGCGCGATGTGGATGGTATCGGCTTACTTCGCGCTGAGTTTATGGTAGCCCAGATTGGTGAGCACCCGAGCTATATGATAAGTCAGGGCCGTGGCCAGGAATTTACTGACAAGCTGGCCAAAGACCTGACCACCTTTGCCAAAGCCTTTCACCCGCGGCAGGTAGTTTACCGTACCAATGATTTTAAAACCAACGAATACCGTGCCCTCAAAGGCGGAGAGCAATATGAAGAGGTGGAAGAAAACCCGATGCTGGGCTACCGGGGCGCTTCCCGCTATACCACTGAAACGGAAACATTCAAGCTGGAGCTGGCTGCTATCAAGAAGGTCAGAGAGAAATATAATAACCTTTGGGTAATGATTCCCTTTGTGCGCACCGTCCCGGGAATGGCAAAAGTGGTCAAAATTATGGAAGAAGAAGGTCTGAAACGGTCTGACGACTTCAAGCTATGGATGATGGTGGAAGTACCATCTAATATATTCCTTCTGGAGAAGTTCATCGAGGTTGGTATTGACGGTATATCCATTGGCTCCAATGACCTGACACAACTTATTCTGGGGATTGACCGCGACAGCGCCAAACTGGCGGACATATTTGACGAAAGAAATGAAGCCGTGCTCATCGCCTTGGAAAGGGCTATTAAAGTAGCCAAAAGCATGGGCATTACCTCCTCTATCTGCGGGCAGGCACCATCCGTATATCCTGATCTCACCGAAAAACTGGTGGAATGGGGCATCACTTCCGTCTCGGTAAGCCCTGATATGATTGATGTTACCCGTGAGATAATTGCCAAGGCAGAAGAGAGATTAAACATTAAGTGATCATTCAACTGAATATTCGCCAGATGATTGAAGGGAGGGAAGAAAACCTCTCCCCTTACGCGGCGAAAAGCAAGGCTTCGTCAGGCCGGCTCATACCGGAGGAGCCCTGTCCCGTAAGGAGTGCCTTTCAGCGTGACCGAGACCGTATTATCCACTGCAAGTCATTCCGCCGTCTTAAACACAAGACGCAGGTGTTTATTGCACCACTGGGTGACCATTATGTCACCCGGCTGACACATACCCTGGAGGTAGCACAAATTGGCCGCACTATCTCCCGTGCCTTAAATCTGAATGAGGATTTGACCGAGGCAATATGTCTGGGGCACGATTTAGGGCACACACCCTTCGGACATGTAGGAGAAGATGTGCTCAACGAGCTTTTACCCCGGGGGTTTCGCCATAATGAGCAGAGCCTGCGCACTGTTGACCTGCTGGAAAAAGATGGCAGAGGCCTTAACCTAACCTGGGAGGTGAGAGACGGCATCCAGAACCACTCCAAGGTGCGTACCGATATTCTGGGGGGAGGAGGCGAGCCGCATACACTGGAGGGAGAAATCTGCAAGATTGCTGACGCCATCGCCTACATTAACCACGACATTGGTGACGCTATCCGGGCCGACATAATAACCGAAGGTGATTTACCCCTCTCCGCGATTACTGTGCTGGGCAATACGCACTCGCAACGTATCAACAACATGGTCAGCGATGTTATCGAATATTCATGGGATGCCAGTGGATATGGTATAATAGTAAAGGGTAAACCCGGTATTGGCATGAGTCCCCCAGTGCTGGAGGCAGCCAATACGCTACGCAATTTCCTCTTTGAACGAGTGTATAATTTAAGCTCGGCCCAAAAAGAGTCTGAAAAAGCCAGAGAGGTTATCTTATTTTTATACGATTACTTCAATAAAAATATAGACAGGCTACCTGCCGAATACCGCATCTACAGTGATAATAAAGAACAAAGAGTGGTTGATTACATTGCCGGAATGACCGATCAATATGCGCTAAGAATGGCGGAAGAATTAAAATATTAGCACTGAATGACAGAGCAAAAAATGAGTGCCATTGACGACGTTAAACAGAGAACAGACATAGTTGAAGTTATCGGTCAGTACACCAAATTGACCAAAGCGGGGCGCAACTTTAAGGCGCTGTGCCCCTTCCATAGTGAAAAACATGCCTCTTTCTTCGTCTATCCAGAACAGCAGAGCTGGCACTGTTTTGGCGCCTGTAGCACAGGGGGTGACGTTTTTTCCTTCATCATGAAAAAAGAAGGCTTGAGTTTTGGAGAAGCCCTGCATTCCCTGGCCACCAGAGCCGGAGTCACCATCCCGACCAGATTTGAACGAGAAGAGGGAAAAGAAGAAAAGGAAGAGCTCTACCATATCAATGATGCGGCCGCACGTTACTTCCATAACCTGCTACTGAATAGCCCGGCGGCGGAAGGAGCCCGTAACTATGCCGCCAATCGCGGCTTCTCCCAGAAAAGCGTTACTGATTTCCAGCTTGGTTTCAGCCCGGATAGCTGGGAATCACTAAAGCAATACCTCATGGAGAGGGGTTATTCCGAGGAGAAACTGTTACTGGCAGGACTCATCGTCGCATCAGAAAACGGCAAGACCCATGACCGCTTTCGCGGCCGCCTCATGTTTCCGATACGTGATCACAGAGGCCGCACTATCGGTTTTGGCGCCAGGGCACTTGATGATGCCATGCCCAAATACCTCAATTCGCCGCAGACGCCCCTTTTTGATAAGAGCAGCATTCTCTATGGCTTAGATCTGGCGGCAAGCGCCATCAGACAGCAGGACATGGTCATAATTGTCGAGGGGTATATTGACGTCATCACCGCCCACCAGAACGGCATCACCAACGCAGTCGCCTCAATGGGCACTGCACTTACCGAAACAAATGTCAATTCACTAAAGAAATTGACCAGAAACCTTGTCTTAGCCCTGGATGCCGATGCCGCCGGTGAGGAAGCCATGCTGCGCGGAGTCAGCTATGAAAATATCCTCGACAACGAAATAAAGGTTGTAGTACTGCCTGCGGGCAAAGACCCTGATAACGTCATCCGCGAAGATATCAATGCCTGGCAACAGCTGTTGAACGACGCAGTACCAATTATAGACTATACTTTTAACATGGTTACATCTCAACTTGACCTTACCACCGCCAGGGATAAGTCACTGGCAGTGGAAAGGTTAGCACCAACCATTAACAATCTCAAAGACACAGTACGCTACGCACATTACCGGCATAAGCTGGCACGCCTGAGTAATACACCTGAGCACGAACTTGAATCAGCGCTGAAGCAAAGGAGACCCCGTACCACCCGGCGCCGGACGGTAACACCTGACCAGGAGATAGTCACCCATGCCTTCAACAAATTAGCAGCCAGTCCCCTTGAGGAATATTGCCTGGCACTGCTGCTGCAACACCCTGAGCTTAAGGAAGGCAGCCATGATAACCTGCTCCCGGAATACTTTGAAAATAGTGAAAACCGTGAAATATTCACCGTCTGGCAGCAATCTGACAGTCCTTCATCGTTAAAAGCAGCCCTGGATGCAACCCTGCAAGAATACCTGGACTCTTTGCTAAATAAAGGCTTACCCGACAACCAACCTGAACAAAGATACGCCAATTGCATTCTCAGGCTACGCGAGAAATACCTGAAAGGCCTTGAACAAAAGCGAGCTGAGATATTCGCTTTGGAAGTAGACTCAGGAGGTATCGGTGCCGACCTTGTCAGGCTTGAAGAACAGGGGATAGAACCAAGCATTCAAT
>CAYOKF010000102.1:0-6185 GCA_964404475.1 uncultured Dehalococcoidaceae bacterium
TGGGTGAAACACTGACGACCAGCAGCGGGGGCGCTTACTCCCCACAATGGTGCCGGGTCGACTTGAACCGGGTCCCGTCAATGGTGACGGACGCGCCGGGCCCCAAGTCGCTGGCCCTGCACGCCCGGGCGGTGAAGCATGTCAAGTCTAACGCCATCGTGCTGGTTAAGGATAAGACGCTACTGGGCATGGGGGCCGGACAGCCGAGCCGTATCGTCAGCGCCCAGATAGCCAAGGAAAAGGCGGGTGATAAGACTAAAGGCAGCGTCCTTGCCTCTGATGCCATGTTCCCCTTCCCGGACGTGGTGGAGGCCGCCGCCGCCGGTGGGGTAACCGCCATCATCCAGCCCGGTGGCTCCATCCGTGACGAAGACTCCATCAAGGCGGCTGACGAGCACAATATCGCCATGGTCTTTACCGGCGTAAGGCACTTCCGGCACTAGTCTGCGGGGTGGCCTTTCAAAGTGGGCGAAGCCCCTGCTTTACGGGTGTCCCAGAGGGGTGCTAACCCCTCTGGAAGTTTCTCTCCCCTTAAAGACGGAAGAGATAATAAAAGAGAGTTAAAGAGAGGCGAAGCCTCTCTTGTCGGTAATTTCCGTTTCTCGGTCAGGGGAAGGGACACGGGATTAGGTAGTAAAACATTAAGGTGGCGAGGTTGGTCAATAACCTCGAAGAGGAGGCTGGTCATGGCTGAGGCGGTGTTAGTTATTGATATGCTCCGGGGCTTTTTAGAAGAGGACTATCCCCTTTACTGCGGGTATCGTGCCCGCCGCATCATCCCCAAAATCCAAGGTCTCCTGGAGCGAGAGCTGGCTCAGGATGCCAGGGTATTTTTCATATGTGATAATCATGACCCTGGCGACCCTGAGTTCAAGATGTTTCCGCCGCACTGTGTCACGGGTACCGTGGAGGCAGAAGTTATTCCGGAACTGGCGGAATATCCCGGCGAAATAATACCCAAGAAGCGTTACAGTGCCTTTTTCGGGACACCTCTTGAGGAGAAGCTAAAAGCCCTCAAGCCGGAGAAGATAATCGTCTGTGGCGTCTGCACCGATATCTGTGTGATGCATACTGTAGCCAATGCCCGCAACCGGGACTATCCGGTAGAAGTGCCGGTCAACTGCGTGGCCTCTTTTGATGAAAGGGCGCACCATAATGCCTTGGAGCATATGGAGAAGGTGCTTGGCGCCAGATTGACCGGATTACAGGCCGGTGAGCTCAAACCACCTGAATTTAAACCGGGTGAGGACGTGTTGTCCGGGGCAACCGCCGATATCTACTTCGCCCGCACCATTGACATCCTGAAAAAAGAGAAGCTGAATCCGGTAGCTACCATGGAGGTCTTTGGCAGCCGGCCGGGAATAATCTGTGGCATGGAAGAGGTTAAGGCGCTGCTAGCCGAGGTGCTACCGGAAGACAATCGCGAAATATGGGCGCTGGGTGAGGGCGAGACCATAGAGAGAAAAGAGGTGGCGCTGCGTATCACCGCACCTTACCAGAGCTACGGGCTTTATGAGACGGCTATTTGTGGTATCCTGGCTCATTGCAGTGGCTGGGCGACAGCCGCCCGGGAATGTGTTGAAGCTGCCCGCGGTGTGCCCATCATCGCCTTCGGCGCGCGTCACGTTCACCCGTCGGTAGCCGGAGTGACAGACTATGCCGCCGTGGTCGGTGGCTGCGCCGGCTGTTCCAGTATTGCCGGCGCCCATCGGGCGGGAATTGAAGCCACCGGTACCATGCCCCATGCCCTGATTATTGTGATGGGGGATACGGTAAAGGCAACCGTGGCCTTTGACCAGTATATGCCGCCGGAAGTACCCCGGGTCTCTCTGGTGGATACCTTCAAAGATGAGCCTGAGGAGAGCTTGCGTGTGGCGCAGGAACTGGGGAAGAAACTAAGCAGCGTGCGCCTGGATACGCCGGGTGAGCGGGGGCGCGTCACCGCTGACCTGGTCAAGGAAGTTAGGGCCAAGCTGGATTTGGAAGGCTTTAATCACGTGGGGATTTTTGTCAGCGGTGGCCTTGACCCGGAGCGCATCACCTACTTTCTGGAAAGTGGCGCCCCGGTTGACGGCTTCGGTGTGGGCAGTTATATCAGCGGGGCCAGGCCGATTGATTTTACCGCTGACCTGCACGAATTAGCCGGCAAGCCGGTGGCAAAACGGGGCAGAATCCCCGGCATCACTCCCAACCCTAGACTCAAGCGGGTTCTATAGCCGGTAGATAAAATAGATATAAGCGGAGGCAGTTATGGCTGATTTCACGGTTTCTTTCTTCCTGTCCTTCTATGCCACCCCCAGCGCCTGGGGGATTGGTCTGGCGTTAATCTTCGGCGCCATCTGGCTGGCTGGCTTCTGGCCGCCACTTTTTAAAAAATACTGGCTCTGGATGGTTCTGGTGGCGGGGCCTTTTCTGGCCTGGGCGGCAGCCAGCTTTATCCAGATCCCACTTCAGGCACTGGTAGGGCAGGCCCTGGGTAGTTTCTGGAGCCAGGAAGTGTTGCTCAACTGGATACTCCTGGCGGGAATCCCGCAGGTGCTGCTCAGCGGGCTGGTCCAGGAGGGAGCCAAACTGGTGCCGGTGGTGGCCTGGTGGGGTAGCAAGGGCAGAAGCATATCCCCCAAGCTGGGGCTGGCTATCGGGGCGGTTGTTGGCGCCGGGTTTGGTATACTGGAGGCGCAGTGGGCGCATGGTCAAATCTTCGCCTCGGGATGGACCTGGCAGGCGGTGCAGGCCGGCGGGCTGGTGGCACTGGCTGGCTTCTGGGAGAGATTTTTTGTAACCGCTTTTCATATCGGTGCTTCCGCACTGGCGGGATACGGTCTGGCGAAAGGGTGGGGGTGGCAGTTTTACCTTATTGCCTCTTTCCTGCACGGCTTGATTAACTATAGCGCCGTTCTCCTCAGTGCCGGAATATTTGATGTCATCAAGGTGGAAATCTATGCGGCAGTGGTGGCGGTGGCGGTCACTGCGGTTGCCCTCTGGCTGCGCTGGCGGAGGGTGGACGAAGCCGGGGGAGGCGAATTTGAACCGGGGGAATAACTGCGTTACAATTTAATCAGGAGTAATAAGAAGGGGTGGAGATGAAAGACGACGAAATCAGGAAAGCAGTGCGAGATAACTATGCTAAAATTGCTAAAAAAGAAGGCTCTTGCTGCGCCCAGAGTTCCTGTTGCGGCGGTACCGCAGCCAGGGCTACTAGCCAGGCGGTAGGTTATTCCGAGGCAGACATTGCTTCTGTTCCTGAAGGTGCCAATCTGGGTCTTGGCTGCGGTAATCCCATTGCTCTGGCATCGCTAAGGGAAGGGGAGGTTGTGCTTGACCTCGGCGCCGGTGCTGGTTTTGATTGTTTTCTGGCGGCAAACCGGGTTGGCGAGTCGGGGAGAGTCATCGGCGTGGATATGACACCGGAAATGGTTGAGCAGGCCAGAGAGAATGCCATGAAGGGTAGCTATAAAAACGTGGAATTCCGGCTGGGTGAGATTGAGAACCTGCCGGCGGCGGATAATTCTGTTGATGTGGTTATCTCTAACTGTGTCATTAATCTGGCGCCGGATAAATCAAAGGTTTTCCAGGAGGCATTCCGCATTCTGAAACCCGGCGGCAGGCTGATGGTATCGGATATCGTCCTGCTGAAAGAACTGCCTGACTTTATTAAAAGCTCGGTAGCCGCCTATGTCGGCTGTGTTTCCGGCGCAATGATGAAAGACGATTATCTTGAGACGGTGAGGGGAGCTGGTTTTCATGGAGTCAGGATATTGGATGAGACCGTATTTTCTATTGAGTGTCTGGCTGACGGTGCGGAGGCAAAGGCGGCGATTAACAAGGTGAACTTGCCTGCTGATAAGATAGCTGAGGCTGCTGGTTCGGTAGTCAGTATCAAGGTTCAGGGTGTAAAGCCGGAATAGCGTGTTAGCGCTAAGCTAGCCCTGCTTGAACTCCAGGCGCAGCACCCGTTCCGTGTCTTCAGTAACCTTGGCGCGTTCGTCAATGCGCCAGCCGACTATCCATACGATGTGGTCTGGTGAGCAGACAATGGGAATGTGCTGCCGCCAGGAGTGGGGTATCCTGGCGTCAATCATAAATTCATTCAGCTTCTTGTCCTGGCTCATCCCCAGCGGCTGGAGGCGGTCACCGGGCTGGCGGTGGCGTACCGTGAGTTTATCTCCCGTTTTATCAAAATCAAGGCAGGCAGTAAATTCATTATCTTTCGGGGTAACCTGTTCCTTACTGATAATACTGGCGGTTACCTGACATTCGTTCAGCCGTGTTGCCCCCGGGATATTCAGCGCCGCCTCGCCTTCCAGGGCCGGGAACGGGGATGAAGCTAAAGGTTCTCTGCCCAGCAGGTATCTATCGTATTCAATGGCAAAGGTTAGACCTTTCGGCAGGGTGATTTGCTTGCCGGCCGGCTTGTCCAGGGTGTTGATTAGCCCTTCAATGTGAACGGCTTCAATATCCTTGAGGTCGCCCAGAAGCTTCTCCAGACAGGCCCGGAGCAGCTGCCGCTTCAGGGGCTGGTTTAGTTGACATAACCTCTCTTTATCAAGAATAATGGTGTTTTCTCGCTGGGCAGCAACTTCATCCCACACCCTGTCTGTCTCTTCCTCAAGGAAAGCGAGTTCGTCTCCGGCCAGGCGGCCAGTCCGGAGTATGGCTTCGGTCACCTTCGGGTTGTAGCTCTGCAGCAACGGTATGAGCTGCTGGCGGATTCTATTTCTCAGTGGTGACAGTGACAGGTTGGAGGTATCAAGGCGGGGCATAAGCTGGTACCGGTGACAGTAAGCGGCTGTCTCCTCGCGGCTTATCTCCAGCAGTGGTCGGATAACAGTCAGTTTATCGCTCACCTGGCGCAAATGGCTGACCGGTTGTAGTCCCCGCAGACCCCTGGTGCCGCCGCCACGTATCAGGTGCATCAGTATCGTTTCCACATGGTCATCAGTGGTATGCCCCACCGCCACGCGGTCAGCCCCGGTGGCTTGGGCGACCTCGGCCAGAAATTTATAGCGGACCTCACGGGCTGCTTCTTCCAGGGAAAGCCGTTTACGTGCCTGGTAGGCTTTTACGTCGCGGCGCTCTATAGTAGCCGGTATGCCCAATTTTCTGGTCACGTCAGCTACGTAGCGGGCGTCAGCCTCAGCATCAGCACTGCGTAGCTGGTGGTTGAGGTGGGCAGCGTGCAGGCTTATGCCCAACTGCTGGCTTAATCTGTTCATGATGTGGAGCAGGCAGACCGAGTCCGGACCGCCGGATACGGCCACTACCAGTTCAGGCTGTCCGGTCAGCAGGTGCTGTTCCTGAATAAAGCGAAATACGCGTTGGTCCAGAGTTAACTGTGTCATGGGCTGCCTGGTCAACTTGTCTTCAGAATAAGCTTGGTGCGGTGTATCGACTGAGGATAGTTCTCAAAATCCAGGGCGTTGGCTACCTGCTCCGGTCTCCCCGAGCCAAGGTTATCGCAGCGCAGGAGCATCCCTATCGTGCAGCAGCTTTGGCGCCGGTCAATAAGCCAGAGGTCATTGATCAGTGTCCGCAGGTCGTAGTGGTGCGGGCCTGTGTCTCTCTGGTGCTGCCAGGGCAGATGCTCTGTTGACAGTAGCGATTTGATGGCAGATTCTATTTCCTTTCGCTCTCTGGTAGTCTCGATTTCCACGCTGTATTCGGCAAAGCTGACCTGGGCCTGTAATGAGGGTATCTTCGGGGGTATCGGGTAAACCTGCAGTATCTCAATGCCGGGTGGTAGCTGCTGGCTAACCATTGCGGTGAAAGAATGAGGCGAGACCCATTTGGCCAGAACTATGTCCATTAATTCGGCCTCACTGGTGACGCCCAAGGCCAGAGGTGCTGCCAGTGAGATTCTGGGGTGCGGGTTGTAACCTTCGGAGTAGGCCAGTGCTATTCCGGCGCGGTTAAATGCTCTCTGCCACAGGCGTATCATATCCAGGTGGGAGATAAACTTTATCTCTTCTCCTCGGCGGAATCTGATGCGTAAACGTTCCATGCTCTTCCTTAAATCATCAAATGGTGATGATATGTTCTGACGGCCTAACCCTCTTTCGGGGTGTTGTTTTTCGCTCTTCGGGCGGCTACAGCCTGGTGCTCCTTGGTAAGCAGGATTTTCTCGATTTTGTTACCCCGCATTTCGGTGATGACTATCTTAAGTCCCTTGTAGCGCAGCTGCTCAT
>CAYOKF010000103.1:0-6176 GCA_964404475.1 uncultured Dehalococcoidaceae bacterium
GGCAGGAGAAAGAAGTTAAAGTTGATATCGAGATTAAAGAAGAAGTAAAAAATATCTACGATAAGCTGGTTTCAGTCAGTAATCACCAGGGTAAAAAAAGCTAATCAAGCTCAAAATACCTTATTTTTAAAATAGTAAAAATACAAAAATTATTAAGGAGGTTTCTTGTGGCTTACGATGCAACTAAGATGAAGGACTGGCAGATTGCCGACGCGGCTGAAGTTAACATGCCTGCCCCGGAGGAATGGCGCGAGAAATTGGGCCTGCAAAAGGATGAAATCCTTCCCTACGGAAGAATTGCCAAGCTTGATTTCCTCAAGATTATCGATCGCCTCAAGGACAAGCCGGACGGCAAGTACATCGAGGTTACCGCCATTACCCCCACTCCGCTGGGTGAGGGGAAGAGCACTACTTCCTGCGGTCTGATGGAAGGCCTCGGCAAGCGAGGAGTGAATGTTGGCGGCTGTTTGCGCCAGCCCTCAGGTGGCCCCACCATGAACATCAAAGGGACTGCCGCCGGTGGCGGCAACGCTTTGCTCATCCCGATGACAGAATTTTCTATGGGTCTCACCGGTGACATTAATGATATAATGAATGCCCATAACCTGGCGATGGTGGCACTGACTTCCAGAATGCAACATGAGCGCAACTATGACGATGAGCAGCTGGAACGGCTTACCAAAATGCGCCGTCTTAACATTGACCCGACACGTGTGGAGATGGGCTGGATTATCGATTTCTGCGCCCAAAGCCTCCGCAATATCGTTATTGGCCTGGGCGGGCGCATGGATGGATTTACCATGCAGTCCAGATTCGGTATTGCGGTCAGCTCCGAGCTGATGGCAATGTTATCCATTGTCAATGACCTGGCCGACCTGCGCAAGCGGATGGATGAGATTACGGTAGCCTTTGATAAGAAGGGTAACCCCGTCACCACCGGTGACCTTGAAGTAGGCGGCGCCATGACCGCCTGGATGCGCAACACTATTAACCCCACCCTCTGCAGCACCGTGGAATACCAGCCCTGTATGGTGCATGCCGGGCCCTTTGCTAATATCGCTGTGGGACAATCATCCATCATCGCTGACCGTATCGGTCTGAAGATGTTTGACTATCATGTCACCGAAAGCGGCTTTGCCGCCGATATCGGCTTTGAGAAGTTCTGGAACGTGAAGTGCCGCTACAGTGGACTGAAGCCACATGTATCCGTGCTCACCACTACCATCCGCGCCCTGAAGATGCACGGCGGTGGGCCCAAGGTAGTTGCCGGCCTGCCACTGCCCGATTCCTATACCAAGGAAGACGTGGGCCTGGTGGAAAAGGGTCTGGCCAATATGCTGCACCTCATCGGCGTTATCAGGCAATCCGGCATCAATCCGGTAGTATGCATCAACTCCTTCCATACTGATACCGAGGAGGAAATAGCTGTCGTCAGAAAGGCGGCTGAAGGGGCCGGGGCACGCTGCGCCGTCTCATCCCACTGGGCCAACGGCGGTGACGGCGCCCTGGAACTGGCCGATGCTGTGATGGATGCCTGCAATGACACCAGTGATTTCCAGTTCCTCTATCCCATGGAGACGAAACTGCGCGACCGCGTCGAGAAAATCGCTAAGGTGGTCTATGGCGCCAGTGGCGTATCCTGGACTGCAGAAGCTGAAGCCAAAGCCAAAGCCTTTGAGGCCGACCCCAAATATGACGAGTATGCTACAATGATGGTAAAAACCCATCTTTCCCTGAGCCATGACCCGGTTCTGAAGGGTGTCCCCCAGGGATGGACTCTCCCCATCCGCGACATTCTGATTTATTCCGGAGCCAAGTTCCTCTGCCCCTGCGCAGGAACAATTACCCTGATGCCGGGAACTTCATCTAACCCGGCTTTCCGCAGGGTGGATGTGGATGTTAATACCGGCAAGGTGCAGGGACTTTTCTAGATACGGGGGCAAGCTTCCATTATGTATGTGGCAATAAATGAGCGCAACTGGAACTAAAAACAAGGTTAAGGTTCACTTTAATCCCGACAATGTTGACATTGTCGTCGAGAAGGGAGAGAACCTTTTAAAGGCAGCCATCGCAGCGGGAGTATACGTTCATGCTTCCTGCGGCGGCAACGGCGTCTGCGGTACCTGCAAGGTCGTCATTGAAAAGGGAGATGTAGAAACCACCAAAACCGATAAGCTCTCCCAGGAGGAATACGAACAGGGCGTCCGGCAGGCCTGCCAGAGCCGTATAGTCTCTGACCTGACCGTTTATATACCGGTAGAATCCAGGCTGGAAAAAGCGATTCTTGACCAGGAAAGTAAAATAGCCTCAGAAGCCCTGGCGACCGGCTGGAGATTCAAACCACCCTTAAGCAAATTATACGTAGAACTGCCGCCGCCAACCCTAGAGGATAACGCCGGTGACCTTACCCGGCTGCTGAGAGGCTTGAAGCAACGGTACCGCCTGAGTGATATGTCAGCAGACTTCACTGTGGTCAACAAACTGGCCAGGGTACTGCGTGACGGTGATTGGAAGGCCACGGCTACCACCCTCGTTACTGCCGCCAAACCCAGGACCAAAGCCTGGCGCCGGCCCCGGATAATCAACATAGAGCCCGGAGATACCAGAGATAAACACTACTCACTCGCCTTCGATATTGGCACCACTACCGTCTGCGGACAACTGCTTGACCTGAACCGCGGGAAGGTTATTGCAGAAGGCATTGAGTATAACGGGCAAATCAGCTACGGGGAAGATGTTATCACGCGTATCGCCTTCTCCCAGAAAGCAGGCGGACTGAAAAAGCTACAGAAGGCGGTTATCGGCAATATCAACAACATTATCCAGGAGATGACGGAAAAGAGCCGGATTGACGTTGGGTCCATCGGGCATATTATCTTTGCCGCCAATACCACCATGACCCAGCTCCTCCTCGGACTGGACCCGAAATATATCCGGCTTACTCCCTACACACCGGTAGCCAATTTCTTCCCGCCGGTTGAAGCTGCTTCTCTGGGTATCAAGGTAGGCGATCACGTCCAGATATTCTCCTTTCCCGCCGTCGCCAGCTATGTCGGCGGGGATATTGTTTCCGGAGCAGTGGGAGCCGGCCTTCACCAGAGAAAAACTCTGACCTTCTTTATGGACGTGGGCACCAACGGGGAGATAGTCATCGGTAACTCTGACTGGCTGGTGACGGCATCTTGTTCCGCTGGCCCCGCTTTTGAGGGCGGCGGTATCAGGCACGGTATCGTCGCCACCAGCGGCGCTATCGAGGATTTCAATATCAATCCGGACAATTTCGAACCTGAGATTGGCACTATCGGCGGAACCAAACCAAAAGGAATCTGCGGCTCCGGCCTGATAAACATTGTCGCCGGAATGCTTGAAGCCGGCGTTATCAGCCAGAATGGCAAGTTCAACCCTGACCTGCCCACGAAGAGAATCCGGCAAGGCCCTGACGGTTATGAGTATGTATTAGCCCGGGCAGCAGAAACGCAGACGGACAAGGACGTTGTTATTACCGAGATAGACATCGAAAATTTAATGCGCGCCAAAGGAGCCATGTATGCCGGCTGCCAGACACTGAGTAATAGCGTGGGCATCAACTGCGCCGACTTTGAGCAGGTAATTATCGCCGGGGCTTTCGGTAGCCATATTAATATTGAAAGAGCTATCACCATAGGCCTGCTCCCTGACCTGCCGCTGGAGAAATTCATCTTCATCGGCAATGGCTCTCTTCTAGGAGCCAGACTAACCTCTTTTTCCCGTGACCTGCTCGATGACGCCAGAGAGGTTGCCCAGATGATGACCAATCTTGAGTTAAGTGAGAACCCCGATTTCATGAACAACTATGTTGCCTCTTTATTTTTACCTCACACCAACGCCAAGGAATTTCCCGCAGTGGCAAAAAAGCTCAGACAGCGGCAGCACAGTAATACAAAACAGGAGACAAAATCTTGACGGTAAACATTGCTGTAGCCGGAAAGGGAGGTAGCGGCAAAACATCGGTTGCCAGCCTCATCATCCGCTACTTAAAAAATCTCGCCCAGGGTCCGATTCTGGCAGTGGACGCTGACCCTAACGCCAATCTGGCTGACGGCCTGGGGCTTGAGGTGCCCCAAACGGTGGGGCGTATACTGAACGAATTCCAGGGGGAAAAGCTGAATATTCCTGCCGGCATGACCAAGGAGGCTTACCTGGAATATAAACTGAACGGTGCGATAACAGAAAGCACGGGACTGGACCTGCTGACTATGGGGCGCGGCGAGGGGCCGGAATGTTACTGCTACCCGAATGTGATCATCCGCAAGCTCATTGACGAACTATCCGGGAACTATGCCTACGTGGTCATGGACAATGAGGCTGGCATGGAGCACCTCAGCCGCAGAACCACCCAGAATATCGATGAACTCCTCCTTGTCTCTGACCATTCGGTGAAGGGCGTGCGGGCTATTTCCCATATCCAGGAACTGGTTAAAGAACTTAAACTTGTGGTTAAAAGGGAATCTGTAATCATTAACCTTGTTCCCGACGGGATAGACCAACTGCTCGCCAGAGAAATGGAAAAACTGGGGATAGTGCCCACTATTACCATTCCCCAGGATGAAGAATTACGTAACTATGACCTTGAGCAGAAGTCTCTATTTGATTTGCCTGATACCTCCAAGGCAGTAATGGCAATCAATGACTTATTGGACAGGCTTCTGAAAAAATAAATAACTCTATACGTTGAAAGGGGTGGAAAATGACAGCACAAATCATCAGCGGCACTGAAATCGCCAAACAAATTCGCGAAGAGTTAAAACGGGAGATTGCAGAACTCAAAGAGAAACACAACCTCGTCCCGGGGCTGGTCACTGTCCTCGTCGGCGCTGACCCGGCCTCACAGGTCTACGTAGGTGCCAAGGAGAAGACCTCGCAAGAGCTGGGCATCTATTCGGAAAGGTATGACCTCCCCGCGGAGACCACCCAAGAAGAACTGCTAGAGCGTATTGACCAGCTTAACAAAGACCCCAGGATCCACGGCATTCTGGTGCAGCTCCCCTTGCCCAAGCACCTCAATGAAGAGGAAGTCCTCTATGCCATCGACCCCAAAAAGGATGTTGATGGGTTTCACCCGGTAAATGTGGGCAAGCTAATGATCGGTGAACCGGATTACATGCCCTGCACTCCCGCCGGCATCCAGCAGCTCCTTATCCGCTCCGGCGTGGAGACTGAAGGCGCCGAGGTAGTGGTAGTGGGTAGAAGCAACATAGTCGGCAAGCCCATCACCAATATACTGCTTCAGAAGGCACCCGGCGCTAACGCCACCGTTACCCTCTGCCACACCAAAACACGTGACATTGGCTTTCATACCAAGAGAGCTGATATAATAATAGTAGCGGCTGGTAAGCCAAAGGCCGTCACTGCCGATATGGTGAAAGAGGGCGTGGTGGTTATTGATGTCGGCGTGAACCAGATAGGCACGACACCGGAAGGCAAGAGGATACTTGCCGGCGATGTTGACTTTGATACGGTCAAAGAAAAGGCGAAGGCCATCACTCCGGTACCAGGAGGAGTAGGGCCAATGACAATAACCATGCTGATGCAAAATACGGTAAAGGCAGCCAAGCTGGCGGCTGGCCTAACCTAAAAAGGAGGAAGATATGACATCTAAAGGCAAGGATAGCGCCCGGAAAAAGAATGAGGTAGAGGTACTAGGCGCTACCTACGAGCCAGGCAAACCCGAGGGGGAAGAGGCAGGCAGGTGGCGAGAGAAACTTGAAAACAGAGAGGAAAAACTCAAATACCTGCAGTCCGGAGAGCGTTACTGGTATGGAACAGACTGGTTTGGCAGTGAGAGAAGGAAGAATCCTGCTTAAATTAGGGAGGCGAATATGGCATTTGAAATACCAAAAACAGCTTATAGCGGTAAGATCAAAGAAATAACACTCGGCAAAGGAGATAAGGCAGTAACCATAGGTGGTGAAGGCGCCTATCCCTTCCATCAATTCGAGGACAAGATGCCCAACCTGACCAAAATAGCCATGGAGGTTTACGATTGTCCTCCGGATGAGTGGCCTGAAGCTGCTCTGGAACCATTTGCCGGAGTGACCGACGACCCTGTAGCGTGGGCGCAGAAATGCATTAACGATTACGGAGCCGAGATGATATGCCTGCAGCTATTAAGCACCGACCCTAACGGACTTGACCGG
>CAYOKF010000104.1:0-6130 GCA_964404475.1 uncultured Dehalococcoidaceae bacterium
GCCAGAGGATGATTTTCTAAAGAGCTATACGGTCGTATATGATTACACTCCCATTTCCACAGCTTCGTCAGTTGTCTACTACCTAGACTTGAGAATGATGAATATTGCATTAAGGCAATTTTCAATGATTCTCTATATTGTTTATTCCTAAATAAGTGCTCAATGCTGTGTATGGTCTTTAAAAGGAAAATTAAGTATGAATTCGAACTTTTTGTCCGTTGATTATCGCTAAAACCATGTCCTTTTGGTTACAGCGATTATACACCCACGGTCAATTATCAGGCAAGGAATACCCTTTTGGAGAACTAGGACAGTCGAGCGGGATGTTCTGAGGCGTAATTGAAGCTAAAAAAATGGCGTTATTTTGGCGTTAAACAAAAAATAACTAGTTGCCACCAAAACGTACTTTAGCTACAAAACAGGTTTTTAACCAGTAGTACAATAGTTCTAATTCACACGCAAAATGACCTTTTGGGACACCCAACGCCAAATCCGAAGACCGGTGCTCTATCCGCTGAGCTACAGGCGCAACAGAGTCAAGAGAAATTATACCTGATAAACGTGATTCGGGGCAACGGTGCTGTAGCCGGGGGTGGGGTGAGTGGAGGGATTTGAACCCTCGATCTCCAGGGCCACAACCTGGCGCCTTAGACCACTGGGCTACACTCACCATATGCTTAGTAATATCATTATAGCTGAAATAACGCCGTATGTTCAATTAATGGCTTTCCACAGTTCTGTTTGCATTTGGCGGATATGTCTTTAGCTCATCCCTGGCTTCTTTCCAGACATGGTTAACTTCCAGTTTCATGTCACTTCGGTGTTTGGAGAACGGGATTAAGGGGGAGGGGCTGATGTTAGGGAGAAGGCAGGCGTAGTGGTATCAAAAATGGTAATAAAACAGGTGAAAGAACTCCCCACTATTTATCGGCAAGTTCGGCGATGGTGACCCCCGCTTCCCCTTCACCGTATTCACCGGGGCGGAATGATTTGACCAGCGGGTGACGGGCGAGTTTCTTCCGTACTACCTGACGCAAGGTGCGTGTACCCTTGCCATGTACAATTCTGATTTGAATCAGGCCGGCCATATAGGAATCATGCAGAAACTTATCAAGTTTGAGCAGGGCTTCGTCCACGGTAAGATGCCGCAGGCGCAGTTCATTTAACGGTGGTATGCTGCTGGTATGATTTAATTTTTTGGGCACGTTAATTAAAAAGGGACGGTTAAAATTCTTACTTATTGATACTGGCGGAAGACAAGCGCCGAGTTATGACCGCCGAAGCCAAAGGAGTTAGACATGGCGGCGCGTATTTTGGCTGGGCGTGCCTGGTTGGCCACGTAGTCAAGGTCACATTCAGGGTCAGGATTGGTAAGATTGATCGTGGGTGGTATAACTCCGTGCTTCATGGCCAGGACGGTGATTACCGCCTCAATACTGCCCGCAGCTCCAAGAAGGTGCCCGATCATGGATTTGCTTGCTGATATGGGGATGTGGTAAGCCCTCTCCCCGAACACGTTCTTGATAACATTGGTTTCCATGCGGTCGTTGAGTAAGGTGGCGGTGCCGTGAGCATTGATGTAGTCGATATGATCAGGGGTGATGCCATCTTTCCCCAGGGCAATTCTTACTGCCTTGGCTGCGCTGACACCGTCAGGTGATGGCTGGGTGAGATGGAAAGCGTCACTGGTGGCACCGTAGCCAACGATCTCTGCCAGGATAGGGGCGCCGCGTTCCAAAGCGTAAGCGGCGTCTTCGAGTACCATCATGGCTCCACCTTCACCCATGACAAAGCCATCTCGGTTTGCGTCGAAGGGCCGGCATGATGCCCGCGGGTCATGGTTCTTTGTTGACAGAGCACGAATGGCGCAAAAAGCAGCCAGTACCAGCGGGATAACAGGCGCTTCAGTACCTCCCGCTATCATTACCTTGGCGTTGCCCTGGCGGATGATCTCGTATGCCTGGCCGATAGCGTCACTGCTGCTGGAGCAGGCTGATGATAGAGCGTAATTTATTCCCTTGGCGCCAAGAGTTAATGACACCTGTACCGAGGCGGCGTCTCCGGTCATAGTCGGGGCCAGCACCGGGCTTACCCTACCCGGTCCCTGTTCACTCAGTATCTTGAACTGCTCACTGACCGAGAGTAACCCGCAGACACTGTTACCGACGATAACCCCGGTATCTTCAGCGTTATTATCGTCTATAGTTAATCCTGCGGCTTCTATAGCCTGGAGACCGGCGCCTATGGCAAACTGGGTGAACCTGTCCATGCGCTTGGCTTCCTTGCGGCTGACATATGTGCTGGCGTCAAAACCCTTAACCTCAGCGGCAAACTTGGTTTCATAGGGAGCGGTGTCAAAGCTGGAGATATAGTCGACTCCGGATTTGCCGTTGATAAGGGCTTCCCACATGCTGGGAACGTCAAGGCCAACCGGGCTGACCGCTCCCAGTCCGGTCACGACAACCCTGCGTTTATTTTGAAGCTCTGCTGGCGTCATTCTTTAATTCCCGCTTTCTTAATTGCTATTCGCCTATTGGCGAAAATATTGACAGTTGGAGTATAACACATTGTGTCGTAAATGCCAATAGTATTTTGGGAGTACTTTAGTAATAATGGTGGTTGTATTGCTGACATGACACCTGTCAACTGTCTTGCACCGGGTGAGGTTGATGAGGTGCCCGCAAAGGTCATTGCTTGTTGTGTTACTGGTACGGTGTTACAATAGAATTTAGATATAAGGCAGGTTTATCGCAGATGTCATCAGATTCCATAGTCGTCAAAGGGGCTCGTGAGCATAATCTGAAAAACATAGATGTGGTTATCCCACGGGATAAACTGGTGGTGATTACCGGTGTCTCTGGCTCCGGCAAGAGTTCTCTGGCCTTTGATACCATCTATGCTGAGGGGCAACGCCGCTATGTAGAGTCGCTTTCCGCCTATGCCCGCCAGTTCCTGGGCAGGATGGAGAAGCCGGCGGTTGACTACATAGAAGGCTTAAGCCCGGCAGTTTCTATTGACCAGAAGGGGCCGAGCCGTAATCCGAGGTCAACAGTGGGTACCGTGACCGAGATTTATGATTATCTCCGGTTGCTTTTTGCCCGTGTTGGTCATCCTCATTGTCCGGGCTGCGGACGGGAAATTACCATGCAGACCGTGCAGCAGATTGTGGATGCGGTTCAGAATCTACCGGAGAAAAGCCGGATTATGATTCTGGCACCGCTGGTGAGAGACCGCAAGGGAGAATATCAAGCGGTGTTTGACGACCTGCGTAAGGCTGGTTATGCACGGGTGAGGGTTGACGGGACAATTCATGATTTATCCGGTGAGTTACAACTGGAAAAGAATAAAAAGCATTCTATCGAAGTAGTGGTGGACAGGCTGGTCGTCGGGCAGAGCGGTAGCCGGGAGCGCATAGCTGACTCGGTAGAGACCGCCCTCAAGCTGGGAGCCGGTGTCGTGCTGGTGTCAATCGTGGATGGGGAAGAATTATTATTTTCGGAGCACTTTGCCTGTGTCTATTGTGGTATCAGTCTCGGGGAGATTGCCCCGCGGAGTTTCAGCTTTAATAGCCCCCACGGTGCCTGCCCGGAGTGTACCGGCCTGGGCTTTAAGCAGGAAATAGACCCCAATCTGGTGCTTAACCGGGATTTGTCGGTTCTGCAAGGAGCAATTCGCCCGTGGCAGTTCCATACCTGGTACCTGGACAGACTGGGGACGGTAGCCAGAAACTACGGTTTTTCTCTGGATACCCCGCTGAAGCAGTTAAACGAGCAGGATATTAATTTACTTCTTTACGGGGAGGGTGGTGAAGTGTACCGGTACCGGAACCGTTTTGGGCGGATAAGGACGTACTATGACGGTTTTGAAGGAGTAATCCCGGCCATGGAACGTTTGTACCGTGATACGGAGTCGGAAAACTCCCGGGCAAGTATTGAGCGCTATATGGCGTACCTTCCGTGTCCGGTCTGCCAGGGTAAGCGGCTCAAGCCCGAGTCTCTGGCGGTAACTATTGGCGGCAAGAACATAATGGATATCAGCGCTTTGTCGGTCACTGAAGCGCTGGATTGGGCAAACGATATTAATAAGAAAGTACTCAATGAACGTGAGCAGTTAATTGCCGGGCAAGTATTAAAAGAGATTAAGTCGAGACTGGGCTTTCTCAAAGACGTGGGGCTGGAATATCTGTCTATTGAGCGTGCCTCGGCTACCCTGAGTGGGGGGGAAGCACAGCGCATCCGTCTGGCAACTCAGATTGGCAGCGGACTAATGGGTGTGCTCTATGTCTGTGATGAGCCGACGATTGGCCTGCACCCCGCCGATGACTATCGCCTCATCAACACCTTGCAGAGGTTACGTGATCTGGGTAATACCATCCTGGTAGTGGAGCATGACGAGGCCATGATGAGGGCCGCCGACCACATTGTTGATATGGGGCCGGGCGCCGGGGAGCACGGGGGTGAGATTGTAGTTACTGGCACTCTTAATGATGTTATGAATTGCCGGAAGTCAATCACCGGACAATACCTCAGTGGCACCAGGCAGATTCCGTGGCCGCGGGAGCGGCGTTCCGGTAACGGTGGGGAGATAGTGATCAAGGGAGCGCGGCAGAACAATTTAAAAAATATTGATGTGACTATCCCGCTGGGGAAATTCGTTTGTGTGGCCGGGGTTTCCGGCAGTGGCAAAAGTACCCTTATTGATGAGATACTTTACCGCAGGTTGGCTCAGATATTCTATCGGTCACGGGAAAGCGCCGGCGACTGTGATGATATTTTGGGTGTCGAGCATATCGACAAAGTAATTAATATTGACCAGTCGCCGATTGGCCGCACGCCGCGCAGTAATCCGGCTACCTATACCGGTACCTTCACCCCGATACGCGAGCTCTTTGCCACTGTTCCTGAGGCAAGGATGAGGGGTTATGCTCCGGGGCGGTTTTCGTTTAATGTTAAAGGCGGGCGTTGTGAAGCCTGCCGCGGTGAGGGGTTTATCCAGATTGAGATGCAGTTTTTGCCGGATGTTACCGTGCCCTGTGAGGTCTGTAAGGGGGCCAGATATAACCGCGAAGCTCTGGAAATCAAGTTTAAGGATAAGAGTATTGCCGAGGTACTGGATATGACGGTGGAGGAAGCCGTTTCCTTCTTTGAAAATTTCCCCAGGGTAAAGAACAAACTGGAAACCTTGCGGGATGTGGGGCTGGGTTACATTCATCTGGGTCAGCCGGCCCCCACTCTTTCGGGGGGTGAGGCGCAAAGGGTGAAGCTGGCTACCGAGCTAGCCAAGCGTTCCACGGGCAGGACGTTATATATCCTTGACGAGCCGACCACCGGCCTTTCTTTTGAGGATGTGGCGGCACTGCTCAGGGTGCTGCAACGGCTGGTGAATTACGGTAATACCGTGGTCATTATTGAGCACCACCTGGATGTGATGAAGAATGCTGATTGGATTATTGATCTTGGGCCGGGTGCCGGTGACAAGGGCGGTTATGTTGTTGCCACCGGCACCCCTGAGGAAATAGCCGGGAACACTTCTTCAGCCACCGGACAGTATTTAAGAGGGATATCGCGTAGGAATACAGAGATGGCCTTGACCGGTTAACTATCACTGGCCCGGGCCGCTGACATTTATCGGACAGGAGGAAAGGAAATGGAACGCCAAGAGGTGCTTGACTCAATTAAGGTCAATGTGGAGAATGAGAACCTGATAAAACACATGTTAGCCACAGAGGCTATCATGTGTGCTCTGGCCAGGCACCTGGGTGAGGACGAGCAGGAGTGGGGTCTTACCGGCCTTTTGCATGATATTGATGTTGAGCTTACCGAGGGGGATATGAACAGCCACAGCAAACTGGGGGCTGATTTAGCCAGAGACCTGGGAGCCAGCGAGGCCATGGCCAATGCCATTCTCCGTCATAACGCAGCTCATGGTGTTCCCTGTGAAACGAGGTTGGATAAAGCGCTGTTCTGCGCTGACCCGTTAACCGGCTTGATTACCGCGGCGGCGCTGGTCCGTCCTGATAAGGAGCTTGCTGGTGTGGAGGCAAAATCGGTGAGGAAGCGCTTTAAAGAAAAAAGCTTTGCGGCGGGAGCAAACCGGGAGCAGATAGCCAGTTGCAGTGAGCTTGAACTTG
>CAYOKF010000105.1:0-6110 GCA_964404475.1 uncultured Dehalococcoidaceae bacterium
AAGCAGGCGGTAAAACCCGAGCGTATTCAACAGTTATTAACCATGCAACCGATGGGACGCTTTGGTGAGCCTGACGATTTAGTAGGCGCTTGCGTCTTTCTTGCTTCACCCGAATCAGATTTTATCACAGGCCAAATCCTGTACGTTGACGGTGGGCTTACCGCTATGGCTTGATCTCCTTTAATATCCTTCCTTATAACTCTCTCCTGAATGCCGGGATACCGGTAATATCACTACCGATAATCAGCGTGTGGATATCGTCCGTTCCCTGATAGGTATAAACAGACTCAATATTGGACATATGTCTGATTGGAGAGTAATCCAGAGAAATACCGTCCGCCCCGAGAAGTTCACGTGCTGTCCTGGCGCACGTGCGCGCGATAGAAATATTATTTTTCTTAGCCATGGAAATCTGACCATAACTAGCTTTTTTCTCATCCATAAGCCTTCCCAGCCGATAAGCCAGTAGCTGTCCCTTGGTAATCTCTATTAGCATATTTACCAGTTTTTCCTGCACCAATTGGTATGACGCGACTGGTACACCAAATTGCTCCCTTTCCTTGGCATAATTCAAAGCCACCTCGTAACAGTCCATCGCCATACCGATCGCACCCCATGATATCGCATAACGGGCCTGATCCAGACAACTGAGAACCGGCCTCAAGCCTATGGCGTTGGGCAGCATATTCTCAAACGATACCTTGCAATCTGAGAAAGCCAGTTCGCCAACGTCGCCAGCCCGCATCGAGCCCTTCTGTTTCTGCAGAGTCTGGCTAAAACCTTTAGTGCCCTGCTCTACCAGGAAACCCCTTAAACCTTCATCTGTCTGTGCCCAGACAATAGCAAAATCAGCAAATGCAGCATCACTTATCCACTGTTTGGTGCCATTAATAACCCAGCCGTCAGCATTCTTTTTGGCTGTGGTTTCAATTGAGGCAACATCTGAGCCACGGTTGGGCTCGGTTAGCCCGAAACAGCCTATCCTTTCCCCTTTGGCGACCAGCGGCAGCCATTTCTGTTTCTGTTCCTCGGAGCCAAATTGCCATAAGGGATACGCTATCAAGCCAGTTTGAACCCTGATAAATCCTCCCACCGCGCTATCGACCCTTTCTCCTTCTCGAGATATAATTCCATATGATGTGTAGTTTGTTCCGGCTCCCCCGTATTCTTCAGGAATGTAGGGGCCAATCATGCCCAGTTCTCCCATCTTGGGAGCAAGTTTTTGCATGTTTAGTGGTTCTTCCTGGTGAAAAGCTGTAGCCACCAGAGGCTCAACCTCTTTCTCCAGAAACTCGCGGACCGTATTCCTGGTCATTTTCTCTTCTTCGGAAAATAGCTCTTCTATGTTATAATAGTCTATACCTCTGAATTTCACGTAAAATCTCCTTCTTCGAGCATCTGGCGGTACCTTACTTATGCTTCGTAAATCTTACCAGGCTGTGTTAATTGGTTCACCTTTGATCACAGTATTTCCGGTATGATAGCTGCTGGGGCCCGCTTATCTCAGCCATTATTTACCTTTCTTCCTTGTGGTTATCCGGGAATTGCATTGGGGTTACCTTCCTCATCTCAAGCAGCGGCTCCCCGTTTTCCAATCGTTGATAGGTAAGCATATCATCCAGTGCGGGGTTTGGCTCCGGGCAGTCTATCCTTACGTGACCCGATGATGAGCCACCTAAGCCCCGTGTCTCATTCCTTTCCAAACAGGCTTGCAGGTGCAGTTCCGCCAGGTCCATTATGCTGCGGACTTCCAGCGCTCTCATCAGCTCATGTGGGTTGCTGGCCTTCAGCCTGGGCAGGAATTCTCTTCTCAGTGAACCGAGCCGCCTCTTTCCCTCGCGGAGTTTACCTTCCGCCCGGAACAGGCCGATATAGCGGTTGCACACGTAGCGGATGGCGCTCTCCAGTTCCAGTGGCTCGGTGCCATCCTTCGTCGCCAGAGGTGCCATTGTCACCTCCTTATGGCTCTCCGCCTGGGCTTCATCAATGACCGGGTCGGGGGTATCTTTGAGAACTTCGCCGATACTGTCACCGACCAGGAAGCCACCTACAGCGGCGTTGGCGACATCATGGCAGCCGGAAACACAGTCCCCGATAGCATAAAGGCCTTTTAGTGAGGTCTGGAAATCAGCATCAGCATCTATTCCAGGGGGTACCATCAGCTGGTTAGGTCTCATGTCCATCATCTCCATCCAGTGTGTCCTGGGGTTGAAGCCTCTTTCCTCGGCTATCTTGAAGGACACCAGCCGCTCGTCGACATAGGCCACCTCTATCCTCTTGTGGAAGTCGTCAGGCAGGTGTTCCAGGCTGTAATAGAATGGGTCCTTGCCTTTTCGCTCAAGTTCACGTAGCTGCATGGCATGGGGAGGCCAGTGTGTCTCTTCCCCGTCCCAGGTAGTGAACCTGCACATGATTCCCTCGTTGCCAACGTTGCCGAAGGAAAGTGCCAGATCATCATGAAATCGGTAGCCCGCCCCGGCCTGTTCCATATTGGCTAGTTCGGCGCCGGCGCGGTAGGCCATCGCCCAGCCGTCTCCGGAGATAGATGCAGGGCACCAGTGATAGCGGAACTTGTATGCCCAGGGAACTGGTGTCTCCGGGTCATAGCAGCGTGAGAACTGGCCGGTGGCGATTACCACTGCCTTAGCCTTGATAACGATAAATTCGCCGGTGCGGGTGTCTACCGCAGTAGCGCCCACCACCGTGCCGTTATTGGTCAGCAGGTCAACTATCATCACCCGCTCGAAAACGTTTACCTTTCTTTTTCTGACTCCTTGCGCCATCTCCGGTTTGACGTTCATCCAATGTACCCGCAGGAAGGGCATCCCTTCACCAATCATGAAAGACACATAGCGGAATTCACCGTCATCCCACCTCATGGTAACGCCGAGCTTCTCCAGCTCCTCTATACCCCACATCCCGTTGGCGTAGAGCCGGTAGATCCTGGTGGGGTCAGAAAACGGCGCTCCTCCATAGCAGGCCAGTTCTCCCATCCTCTCCACGGCTTCGACAAACTCCTTCGGCGTCATGCCGCGGGGGAAGGCTCCGCCATAGTGGTCAATACCCTGCCCGGAGGTACCGCTCCGGTCGGTTTTCGCCTTCTCGGCCAGTATGACCTTCAAACCGTTTTCTGCCGCCTTGGCCGCCGCCGCGCAGCCGGCAATACCACCCCCGACTACCAGTACATCAGTCTCAGCAACCCTGTCCGCAATCCGT
Organism: uncultured Dehalococcoidaceae bacterium; assembly: GCA_964404475.1. Classification (GTDB taxonomy): domain Bacteria; phylum Chloroflexota; class Dehalococcoidia; order Dehalococcoidales; family RBG-16-60-22; genus CAYOKF01. The sequence continues at coordinate 3,217 of CAYOKF010000105.1, forward strand.
TCTAAAGCCATTTTAATCTCCTTTCTTATCTGTCAGGGACAGTTATAAAAAAGAGCACTGCTAACGCCATATTATTCCGCGCTTCAAGTGCTCTTTGCCCACATTGCCTCACGAAAACTTCCCTTACCGGGTTCTCTCATCAACTTTCAAAATTCAGGAGTTCAGTTTAGCCTTTTCTTACGGGGTTGTCAATATTTAGAAATAAGATCCGTTTGACAATACCACCAAATATCTGTATAGTGAACAGCTAGATTTACCAGCAATTTTACCCTTCTTTATATTTTCAGTGGTAAACGCATAAATACACAGGATTGTTATCTCCGCCTGCCATCACCAGCAGAGTATATGGTGGTTGAACAGGAAGATGTGAGCTTCTCACCTTATTAAACCTGGACGAATATAAAATATAAAATGACTGATACGGATGTCTCCAAGAAAAGAAGTAGCCGTACTTACCTGACTCGAGACTGGACAAAAGGCAGTATAATTCGCAACCTTTTGTCACTGTCCTGGCCGATCATGATAAGCGACGGCCTCCGTACAGTGGGGCCCACCATTGATATGATCTGGGTGGGCAAGCTGGGAACAGCCGCCGTAGCTGGTGTGGGGGTTTCCAGTATGGCAATCCTGGCAGTGATGGTGGGGATGATGGGTCTCAACGCCGGCATGAGGGCTTTGATCGCTCGCTTTATGGGTGCCAGTGACACTGAGAGTGCCAATCATGTAGCCCAGCAGTCCCTGGTGGTCAGCGCCGTTTACGCTGCAGTGATCGCGCTAATAGGCATCTTATATGCCGAACCAATATTAAGCCTTTTCGGGTTGGAAGCTGATGTCATCACCGAGGGCGCGGCCTACATGCGCATTACCTTCGCCGGCACTGCGGTCCTGTCCTTCGGGATGATGGCCGAGGGTATCATGCAATCATCCGGAGATGCAGTTACCCCGATGCGTATCAGCGTCTTCTATCGAATTCTCCACATAGCACTCTGTCCCTTCCTGATCTTTGGCTGGTGGATATTCCCCCGGATGGGTGTCAGTGGTGCCGCCATAAGCAGTATCGTCGCTCAGGGGCTGGGAATGGTGATTGCTCTGCTGGTTCTCTATACGGGACGCTCAAGGCTACGGCTGAGCATGAAAAATCTTTGTATTGATTTCAAGACCATATGGCGCATGGTAAGGATTGCCATTCCCATCTCTCTGGCAATGGTGGAAAGAGCCTTCGGGCGCCTTGCCTTCGTCTGGTTGATGGCGCCCTTCGGCACTGTGGCTGTCGCCGCCCATAGCATAATCGAAAGGATAGAAGTCTTTCTGACCACGCCTGCTTTCGGCTTCGGCAGGGGAGGCGGCGTGCTGGTGGGGCAAAACCTGGGAGCGCGTCAACCCGAAAGAGCCGAGAGGAGTGCCTGGATGGCGGTGGGCGTCGTCCAGGGTATCATGGTCATCGCTGCCGTGGTACTGCTGGTCTGGCCCGAGCCTATAATCCGCTTCTTCAGCACTGACCCTGAACTGGTGTCATCAGGCAGCATCTTCCTCATGATAATGGTAGCAGGTATTTTCGGAGTTGGCTTTGATTGCGTCTTATCGAACTGCCTGGCCGGTTCCGGCGATACCCTGCCGACGATGTTTGTCACGCTATTAACCATGGTGGCAGTACCACTACCCCTGGGGCTTATTCTGCCGGATATAGCCGGACTCGGTGTTTATGGGGTGCGGTGGGCGATAGTAATCGGCATGATTGTCGGGGCAATTGGCTACACCTTGTATTTCCGGCTGGGGCGGTGGAAACGCAAGATGATTTAAAACAACGAGATACTCATACCGCAACCACCATGATTTATCAATCCGCCAGCTCATTAAGGCCGGTATAGCTATCTGACCGGCGCAGAAGCTGATAGTCCAGTTCACCGATAGCTACCTCGGCTGTCGAGAATACCGTTGCCTCAGCAAGATGACCTCCCCGGCAGATATCCTGCCCGGAAAGCTGGAGGTGTATATGTACTACCAGATTCCCATCCGTCATCGCCACCGAGCCCTGAGCGCAGACAATCTCCAACGGCCCGTAATAGTCCACGCTCTCATATTTACCGGGCAGCTCCATCAGGAAATTCAGCCTGGCTTTCTCCAACGACCCGATAATGCCGATAACCAGACCTGATGATATGCCGTTTTTCTGGCAAAACTCAACTATGCTGCCCAGCAATTCCTGCCCTGGTTTGACCCGAAACACATGCACCTTCTTAAACAATGTATCACCTCCGTCTCAACGCTATCACCAGTATGTTAACATAAGCAAAATGCTATTCTCCAATATCGAACCAACCGCTCTTTATGATATAAAAGTGGAACAAGAATTAACCCGCTTGCTATGAAAGTATCAAATTTGCTACACTTAATGCGGATAGATAGTTATGAAGTTATGGAGAAAACCCTTCGATTCTGCTGAGACAGCGACAACTCCGGGTAAGATATACCTAGATAAGGAACGATGCAAGGGTTGTGGCTATTGCGTTGAATTTTGCCCGAGAGACGTCCTCAAGATGGGCAATGAATTAAATCCTAAAGGGTATCTCCTGCCAGTGGTCGACGATGAGACCAGGTGCCTTGCCTGCGGTTACTGCGAGGTAATTTGTCCCGAGTTCGCCATAAAAGTCTCTACTCCGGAAAATAACAGCGACGGTTAGTAAGATAAGACAGTGACGGAAAATCGAGCGCCCGCCAGAGAATTATTCATTAGTGGTGATGTGGCCTGTGCCGAAGGAGCTATAAGTGCCGGCTGCCGTTTCTTTGCCGGCTACCCGATAACACCGGCTACCGAAATAGCGGAAAGAATGAGCCTGCGGCTTCCTCAGGTAGGCGGTACCTATATCCAGATGGAAGATGAACTTGCTTCCATG
>CAYOKF010000106.1:0-6101 GCA_964404475.1 uncultured Dehalococcoidaceae bacterium
GGTGGCAGTGACATGAGCTTTCTTGATCTGGCGGTGCTCCTGGAGGAAATGGGAAGAGCCTGCCTGCCCGGACCCTTCTTCTCTACCGTGATTCTCGGCGGGCTGCCCATTCTTGATGCCGGCAGCGAAGGAAACAAAGAGAAATACCTGCCCGGCATTGCCAGCGGGGAGTCAATCTTCACCCTCGCTTTAACCGAGCCCAGCGCCAGATACGATGCCGGCGCAATCGAGGTCGAGGCTACTTCAGATAACAATGAATACGTCATCAACGGCACCAAGCTCTTCGTACCCGATGCCAACGTCGCCGACTACATGCTGTGTGTTGCCAGAACCGGCAGCGGCGCCAGGGATGAAGACGGGATAACCATCTTCATCGTTGACGCCAGGAACCCGGGAATCAGCTGCAGCCTGCTCAAGACCACCGCCAGCAACAAGTCATGTGAGGTTATTTTTGACCGGGTGAGAGTGCCCGGGGAAAACATCCTCGGCAAGCTTGATAAAGGCTGGAGTGTCGTGCAGCGAATCATGGAACGGGCGGCGGTTGCCAAATGCTGTGAGATGGTGGGCGGCATGCAGGCGGTACTGGAGATGACCGTGGAATATGCCAAGCAAAGAGTGCAGTTCGGTGCCCCCATCGGCAGCTTTCAGGCGGTACAGCACCACTGTGCTAACATGCTGGCTGACCTTGATAGCTCCAGAATAATCACTTATGAAGCTGCCTGGAGATTGAGCAACGGACTACCCGGAGCCGAGGAAGCCGCCATGGCCAAAGCCTGGACAAGCGCTGCCTACCAGCGTGTCGTTTCCCTGGCCACACAGATACACGGCGGCGCCGGGATTATGGTTGACCATGACCTGCCTCTGTACTTCCGGCGTGCTAAAGCTGCTGAACTCGCCTTTGGTGACTCCAGGTTCCACTACCGGACAGTAGCTCAGGGACTGGGTTTAGGGGCAAAGTGAAGACCCGAGGAGTAATACGCCTGATTTGCCCATGAAAGCATTGAAAGGAGCAGAACAATGACAAAATATGCGGCCAGATTGGGGTGGGGAGAAGGGGGAGTTGATTGGGATGAGCGGATTAACTTCGCCCGCATGAGAGAGGAAAGGCTGGCCAAAGCCAAGGCCGCCATGAAGAAAAACGGCGTGGCGGCTTGTGTGCTCGCACGGACCGAGAACATCCGCTACGTGACCAGTACCATCGCTGTGGACTTCATTGACCAGCTCAGATACACTGTCGCCTTTGCTGAACATGACCCCGTTGTTTACCAGATGCCGCCGGGGCAACTCTTCGGGGCATGCCCCTGGATTAAGCCGGAGAACGTCCGTTGCGCCGCCCAGTGGGGAAATGAAGCCTGCGGACGGGATGCCACCTGGGAGATGGCTAAGAAATTCGCCGCGGGGATAAAACAGGATATGAAAGAACGGGGACTGGAGGGCGAGAAGCTGGGGGTGGACAAGCTCGATGAACCAGCTCACCAGGCATTAAAGGAAGCCGGGATAGAAACCGTGGACATCATGCCGGTAATGCTGGAAGCACGAGCCATAAAAACAGCCGACGAAATTAATTGCCTGAAAATGGTAGTATCCATAGTCGAGGCAGGCTGGAGTGCGCTCTACCAGGCCCTCAAGCCGGGATTGCGGTGCCGGGACATGGTGGCCGTGGCCAATGAAGCCCTGTTCCGTGCCGGAGCGGAAAGCGTCTGGGGACTGACCGTGCAGGCCGGCGGCTCGCCGCCCAACACGGACAAAATAATACAGGTGGGCGACGTGCTAACTACCGACTTCGTACGTGTCACTTACCTGGGCTATTGTAGCTGCTACTACCGCAATATCATTGTCGGCAGAAAACCTACCGAAAAAGAAAAAGACCAGCACAAGAGAAGCTATGAGCGCACCTACAAAGTCCTCGATGCCATCAAACCCGGGGCAACCACCGCTGACGCCGCCAAACACTGGATAACCGCCAGTGAGCGGGGCTTCCCTTCTGAAGAACACGTCTGGTGCGAAGACCTGGGACACGGCATCGGCCTATGGCTTTACGAATACCCCATAATCAACAGACTATGGTCACTGGATCACCCGATGACTTTTGAAAAAGGCATGACTCTGGCTGTCGAGGCTATGGAGTATAGCCCGGAAATTGGCAGAACCAAAATTGAAGAGATGGTAGTGGTGACCGACGATGGTGTCGAGGTTATGACCAAGATGCCGGTGGAGGATTTAATGATAGCCAGCCCGATAACAGTCGCGGACTAAAAGTTAATGATGCGTACAGCGAAGAATGATAAGAACTGAGAGATGATAATTGTGGTCAGTTGCTTGTCAGGGGGTGAAAAGTGGAAATAAAAACTCACCAGCTCTATTACGGCGGAACACTGATGCCCTGGGGTAAGGGATGCGTGGTGAAAAACCCCAATGGCTGGATTTTCTTGGGCGGTGTTGAGGGGATTGACCCTGATACCGAAGTCAGAGCCTATTCTGGTGAAACCTGCCCGGTCGGTGTACTGCCGGGAGTAGAGGCACAAGCCAGGCTTTGCTTTGAGAAAATCAAGGCTGCACTGGAAGAAATGGGGTCATCAATAGACAATATTGTTAAAATGTGGTATTACGTCGTGGGAGACTTCCCCGACGGACTAGCCTATTCTGACACATGGCAGACCATTGCCAAAGTGCGCGAAGAATTCTTTCGGGAACACGCTCCTCAATTATGTATTGACAGTAACCCGCCTACATTTGACTTGCTTGGCGTCAAGCATCTGGCTCTACCTGAGATGCTAATCGAAATAGCCGTTACGGCAGCCTTTTAAGAATAAGATTGGAGATGGTTAAATTTAGATTAAGGAGGTACTAGCTATGTCACTATCACAAATTCCAGAAAAGTGGGACGGGGAAGCAGATGTAATTGTTGTTGGCGCCGGTACGGCAGGTCTGCCGGCAGCCATTGCTGCCCAAGATGAAGGAGCCAAAGTACTGGTGCTGGAGGTCTGGAGCGGCCCGGCCAGCAGCCTGGCCTATATCGCCGGCGGCACACCCTTCATGGGTACTGACGTTCAAAAAGCGGCCGGAGTAGATGACTCCGCCGAGAAGTGTTTCGCTGAAGCCATGAAAGTAAGCGGCGGAGACCCTAAGCTATATGAAGTACTGGCAAAAAGACAGATGGACACCTACGAATGGCTAAAAGCTCAGGGGGCTAAGGTAATCGGTGTATTTGAGGCTCCCGGTCACAGCCTGCCGCGGATTCACCGCTGGGAAGGCCATGGCGCCGGACTCCTCAAGGTCTTGCGCAACAAGGTAGAGGAAAAAGGTATCGAAATACGCTTTAAGCATCGTGCTGACAGGCTAGTCCAGGACCCCGCTACCGGCAGAATAATCGGCGTGAGAGCCAGGCATGAGGACAAAGATTTATACTTCAGGGCGAGAAAAGGGGTTATTCTGGCTAACGGCGGCTTTATCCGAAACAAAGAGATGATCGCAGAATATGGCCCCTACTATATCGAATGTGTCCCGGTAACGCCACCAACCCACATGGGAGACGGATTGAGAATGGTGCTGGATGTAGGCGGGGCAACCTATGGCATAGGAATTGCCGTCTGCCCCTCAATATCAGCCTGCACCGAAACCGGACATACCACTATAATACCAAACCACGGCGCAATCTCGGTGAATGTACATGGAGAACGATGGTGCGATGAGATGTGCACCGACTGGGGAACTTACAGCCCCATGTTCCGTGACATTGTCCGCCAGGACCCGCACGGTGGACTTCACTTTAATATTTATGATAGCCTTATCAGAGAGGAGACTTCGCCTGAAGCTTACCGCCAGATCAAGGAATATCAGGCTGATACCCTTGAGGAGCTGGCTAAGACTGTGGGCGTTAATGCGGAAGGCCTGGCCAAGACCATTGAAGAGTATAACAATGACATTGAGAAATATGGTTATGACCGGAAGTATAACCGAAGGGCATGGGGAGGGCTTCACGGTAATGAGCCACCACCGAAAATTGAAAAACCCCCCTTCTATGCCATGAAGTGTAAGGTTTCCTTAAGTTCGCTTAAGGGCGGCGTGAAAATCAATACCAGAGCGCAGGTGGTTGATAACTTTGATGCACCTATCCCCGGGCTTTATGCCGCGGGCGAGGTGGCTGGAGGTTTCTGCAATAAACCTGATGCCTACTACGCAGGAATTATGACACTTCAATCGTTCGTATTGGGGAGAGTAGCTGCCGAGAATGCCGCCGCTGAAACCGCCGCTTAACAAATCATCTTAAACGCAGACTAGCAAATAACCATTGACCGGCAGAGGGAGATTACAGGGGTAAATTGATAACATCAAGGTAATCAGGCGAAAAGGGTATCTTACCTATAATTAATTATGAATTATAGACGAAGGTTTGGGGAAATTGCGGTTTGAAGATTAACGGATGCTGTCAGGTAATCGACCAGTTTGGCGATGTCATCCCTGGATTACATGCCGCCGGCGAGGTCACCGGCGGACTCCATACCAAGAACTACCTGCCGGGTGTAATGTCCTCTTCGGGAATGACCCAGGGCATTACCGCCGGTAGAAGCGCAGTCAAAGAACCTGCCTCGGTATAGAGGCCACAAGTCTAACGCTGAAAAAAAAGAGGTGTTGCACGGAGTGAAACCAAACAGAGGCAGTTATTTACCCATATAAATATAATAAATTATATCAGGAGGTTCAAACGGAAAGTGGCTTACAAAATTAGTGACGATTGTATCAGTTGTGGTTCATGCGAATCGGAATGCCCCAATCAGGCAATAAGTGAGGGCGAGACAACTTACGTCATTGACCCCGAGAAGTGCACTGAATGTGTGGGGGCCCATGATTCTCCCCAGTGCGCCGGAATATGTCCGGTAGATGCCCCGGTACCCGACCCCGACCATCAGGAGAGCCGCGAGCAGCTGCTGGAAAAGTGGCAGAGGCTTCACCCTGGTGAGACACCCGCAGCCTGATCAGCCAGAGACACTGTACTCGCCGAAAAACGATTTGCGCTTTAAAAAGATAATTTAAAAAAGATGGAGGAATCAGATGACACCAGCAGCAGTACCGAAAAACTGGGACCATGAGGCAGACATTATCGTGGTTGGAGGAGGAACCGCCGGATTACCAGCATCGGTTATTGCCGCCGAAGCAGGGCTGAAAACAACGCTTCTTGAGTCAAGGCCAGCCGTTGGCGGTAGTTTCAACATGGTTGTGGGAGGTTTCGTTGTCCCTGGGAGTGACGAGCAGAAGGCACAGGGTATAGTAGATGACGGCCCCGACCTTTTCTATAATGATTTGACAACCATTTGTGGCGCCCAGCCTGACATAGCCCGATCCTACGCAGATAACGTGCTAGATTCCTATAAAATGCTGAAGGAAGAGGGGATAATCTTCCCCGGTATGATTGACCTTCCCCGCCACAGCCGCCGCCGCACCATGGGCTGGCTCCTCGGCTACGGCCCCAAGATGGTCAAAGCCACGGAAGGTAGAGCTAAGAGAGTTGGCGTGGAGATTCTCTTAAAGCACCGCGCCAACAGGCTGATTACCGACCCTCAAACCGGCCGTGTCATCGGTCTTACCGTTGAAGTCGGCGGGGAGATGAAGAACTTCAAGGCTAATAGGGCAGTGATTATTACCTCCGGTGGATTTGGACGGAACAAGGACATTATTGCCGATTATTCTCCCGAAATGGTTAATTGCGTCCCGAAGATGCCGGTGGGACACATGGGAGACGGATTCAAGATGGGACTTGACGTAGGTGCCGCCACCAAGGATATGGGGATCGCTGTGGCTGGCTCCTGGCCCATCTGCATTGAGACCCACTCTGAGTGCATCTGGGCACTGGACTGGGGCGGCATCATGGTGAACGTTAACGGCAAGCGCTTCCACGACGAGTCATCCTCAGAAGGCTTCTACGGGCGCATGACCGAAGCCGCCATGAGACAGCCAGGTAACGTGTACTGGGTTCTCTTCGATGAAGATATCATGAACAATATCGGCACCTGTGCCGTCGAGGGTGAAATATCCAGAAACATGGAGCACGTCAAGGACGTTGAGAAATGCAAGAGGACATTTGCCGATAACCTTGATGACCT
>CAYOKF010000107.1:0-6082 GCA_964404475.1 uncultured Dehalococcoidaceae bacterium
AGTATTCCTTCATTCGTATATATTATACCAATCACCCTGTGATTCAAATTATGTTTATATTTATTGATACAATTCATTAATAATTCATCGGCTATTCATCTTCTTTTAATCTTCGTCAGCTAGAATCTTAACAAACAACTAAATGGGAATTCCTTCTTTTTAAAGCTAAAAAGAACCTTTTAGTGACAAAATGACTATAATACTAACACAGGGGTTTGAATGATCGAGCAATGGCAGCAAGGTGATGTGAGTGCTTTTGAAACGCTGTATCACCAGTATGAAAAGCTGGTCTACAGGACAGCTTACCTCATTACCGGCAATAAAGAGACATCCGAGGACATTTTACAGGAAGTATTTATTTCCGTGTGGAGGTCGCGGCACACCTATGACCCTAGTAGAGGCAAGCTCACCACCTGGCTGCACCGCATCACCGTCAACCAGTGCTCCAGGAAGAAGTCGAAAAAGAGTTCTGTCCCCGTATCGCTGGAAGAAAAGGGGATTGATTTACCAGAAATGAAGCATGCTCATCAGCCAGAGGATGTGCTGATCAATAAAGTGGAATACGAGAGGCTACTAAAAGCCATGGATGCTCTGGATACTAGGCACCGTTCGATTCTGGTGCTGAGGTACTTTAACGACCTGTCCTACCAGGAGATCGCCGAGGCGCTGGAGATCCCGCTGGGCACGGTAAAATCAAGAATAAACCAGTCTTTGAAATATTTGAAGACACAGATGAACCCGGGGGAGGCAGAGGCATGAGGGAAGAGGAAATGAACTGCAAGGAAATATGCGAGCTTTTAACTGCCTATCTTGACGGCGAAGTTGCGCCGGAAGAGAAGGCGTATATACAGGCACATCTGCCCGGCTGTCCGCAGTGTCAAGCCGAGCTTGAAGCTTTATCGGCAGTACAAGCTAGTCTATGCGATGCGCTGAAGTCAATGGCTGATGAAGTCTCTCCACCGTCTCGGGCATGGAAGAAGGTAAGAAACAGGCTGGAAACCAAAGAAGGTCGGAAAGGATTCTGGTCAGCCTTCACGCTCGGCCGTGTAGCGACGGCTGCGACAGCAGTTGTGATTTTGGTCGTTGCTATCGTCATCTGGCAGTATGGAGGTTTCTTCGGGGGAATGAGCTCACCGCCTCCAGCTCCCACCTTACCACCGCCCGTGATAACCATACCTCCATCACCGACTGAACCTACACCGACTCCGACACCACCACCTCCCATGCCAGCGCCGCCGCCTCCATTTGAGAGGAGTGTAGTTCCTGAAGAGGCTCGCTATCTGCCTGGAGAATCGATTGATGTGACTTTATCATTGACCAATACCTCTGCCAATCCGATGACGCTGGAACTGTGGCCTCCGGAAATACGTGTCACACCGCGGTTGGATTGGAACGATACCCTTTTCTCCGCCGCGTCGGGAACAGAGTCACGGGTGATGGCGCCGGGGGAGAAGGTTTCTTTAGATTACACCTGGGACCAGAAAAACTTCGCAGGAGAACAGGTGCCGCCAGGCTGGTATAATATCCTCTTCGGAGAAATTACTATCCGTTACGGAAACAGCAGCACAAGCTTCACACCGGGCTCTCGGGTATTGATCCAGTATCCACAGGGAGCCATAGAAAACAGCTTTGACCTGAACCAGTCCCAAACGGTGAATGGCGTTACGGTGACACTAGAACGCGTAGAATTGATGGCAGACGGTTCAAATTTTTACTTCTTCTTCATCCCGCCGGGCTATACCGCGCCTCCCACAGGGCATGGATTGCCTCCAATGCCGCCAACCATGTCTGTCATGGCGAAAGCGGAATACTCTGTCGGCGGCATAACCAAATATGTCGGAACGGCTGGCTTCAATACTAAGGGCGATGGCATAAAACTGATTTGGGGAGGAGGGCCTGGCAAGCTTGACCCTGTTCCGAGCGACGCCCAAGAGCTTATCTTTATCATTACTCAGCTTAACGACTGGGAAGGCCTCTGGGAGTTCAGGGTACCGCTGGAGTAGCACGGAGGAAATAATAATATGAGAGTAACAAAATTAGTAATAGGAATTTTACTAGCAACTTCGGTGCTAGTATTCGTCTCTTGCGCAGAGGAAAAAGCTTCTCCCTTACCGGAAACCTCAACTGCTAACGAGGCACCACCTGTTGTCGTTCCAGCACCCACTCCACCCCCTGACAGAGCCGGCATTTCGGGGGCCATACCGCCGACTGGGAGAGAAAATGTCTATTCGGTACAAATAGACCTTGTTCCATCCAAGTTGGTTTACATGCCGGGAGAACAGGTTCAAATGGAACTCGTATTCACCAACGCTTCTCAGGGAGAGGTAGAACCGGTTATTCTCAGCCAGCTTCCACCGATTGTTAACCTGACTAAAGCCGGGGTGTTCTCCGGCCCGGCTGTGCCGCCGGGTTTGGCTTTACCGGACACGGAATCCGGCGAGTCAACGCCAGTAAAGACTTTCCCTGCCGGCACCGGTAAAGAAACACTGGCTAAGGGCGATGAGATAACTTATAGCCTGACCTGGGACCAGAAGGATAAAGATGATAATCAGGTTTCGCCAGGTTGGTATTATTATGAGTCCAGTTACAATTATCGTCCGGAATCATCCGAGGATGGAACTACTTCAGGGGTTAGGAAGAGGGCATTTCTCATTCAATATCCCCAGGGAGCAATGCAAAAGACCATCGAGGTGAACCAGTCTAACACAATAACCGGCTTGCCCATAACTACCCTTAACGGTGAAACGAAGCTGGTTGATGTGACTATTACCCTGGAAAGGGTTGAGATCAGCGAAATGGGAGCTACTTTCTATGCAACCATGACTTCGACCAATAATCCGGTATCCGGTTACAACAACCCGGAGTGGTTAGGTCACGTTCCCCTGAGCGCTCAATATGTGATAGATGGCGCGGTTAAAGAAGCCAGGGCTCCAAGCAGTCATTTTTTGGATAACGGGATTGAGTTTAGATGGGGAGCATCACAGGATGATGATAACTATCTCGACCCGGTGCCGGTAGATGCAAAAGAGATAACCTTTGTAATACCGGAAATCAGGCCTGACTGGGAAGGCCCCTGGGAATTTGAAATACAACTTGAATAGATTTACTGCGTTATAAAAATGGGGGTAAAAAAGACTTATGAAGAGACTGGCTATACCCGCAGCAGTCTTTATACTGTTTATTGCAGGCTACGTCACTTTATGGTTTATGGCTGGTAAGATAAGCGTTCCTGTCGTTCAAACAATAAACTGGATTATTCTTGCCTCAGCAGTAATTCTTACAGGTTGGCAGGGACACCAGGAAAAGGGGCTATTCCTGGCTGGAGACGATGGTCTGGATAGTAGTCTCTATAGCCACATTCCCTATTGGTTTCGGCCTTTATTATCTACTAAGAGGAAAAGCACCAATGAAACATGAGGCGGGAGGTGCGAAATGAAAAAGCTGATCGTTTTAAGCATTCTGATTATGGCATTAATCCTGTTATTCAGCAGTGGCTGTCGTTCAGGTGGTCAGGAACCGTCACCCGTGCCTCAGCCTACCCCGAGCCTCAGTCCCGGCCTTTCAGACGGGACATCAGGCAATCTTGAACTTGAGGGTTTCCAGAAGATGACACTTGAGGAAGTGAGCCAGGTCATCGGAGTCCCCGTTCACGCGCCGTCATATCTACCCGAAGGCTATGAAGTTCGCGGAGTATTTTTAAAAGATACCGGGAGCTACACAGAGTGGATAGTGGTCATGCTCATCTCTGATAAAGAACCGGTTCAGGAAGATGGTAAGTACAACGAAGAAATGCGTCTGACCATCTATTGGCATGATGTGGGCGGTCTGAAGATGCCCTGGGCGGAGCGCGTCCAGATTGGCGATGGCTACGGCATGCTGGAAAATAAGGATACCCATAATAACCTCTCTTGGATTGTTAGGCCTGGGCGCAAGCTGGTACTGTCGGCAGAGAAAGGCGTTTCCGCCGAAGAATTAGCCAAGATCGCGGAATCCGTAGTTCCCCCGCCGGAAGATATGCTCACGGCGGAAATACGGCCCGAAGAAAGCGCTGTTATTCCCCAGGGAGAAACAGGAACCCTAACCATTGGCTTAACTTCGCAGGCTCTCAAGCCGCTGGACATATCAGTCTCACAGGTAGAGACGAAATTGCCGGGGGTAAGCGTGCGTATTGACCCGGATACATTAAACTTGGCTCCCGGTGAAAGCATTGAGGTGCAAGCCCAAGTTGAGGTAAGCCCAACCGCAACTTCGCCCTCCTGGCCACGCTGGACGCCGCCAGCAGAAGGTGAACCTTATCCGCCCTCGATGGGCATGGCGATTACGGAACACGCTTATTACCGACTGACCTTTGAAATTTACTACAGCTATTCGACCGACGGTGATAAAAAATCGGACAAAGAGTCGATCGGCATCAAACTGAGATTCGAAGAGCCCCCGCCCTTACCATCCGGTATGGTGACGCTGGAAGAAGCGCGGAAAGCCGTAGAATTTCCTGTCGAAATTATGCTCCCCGTTTTCCTGCCAGAAAGCACCGAGCCACCGTTTTTAGGTCTAACGCTCACCTCTGACGAACCATTGGGTGTTACGGTGCATTATGACACGTTCGATGTGATGTTGATTCCAGAGCCAGGAGTCACTGAACCCCCGCACGACATGAAGGGGGAAAAGATTACCATCCATAAAAAGCTCGGTATCATTGGAACAGGCCGCGTTGACTGGTGGTCCTACGACATTCATTATGCTATCGTCAGCGACCAGGTGCCCACCCGTGAGCAGTTGCTTATCGCCGAGTCGATGATGCAGGTAGCTCCCGGTTCGGGAAGCTGGCTTGAGAGGTAATGGATGATGACAGGTAAAATGAAAAAGATACTATTGTCTTTAATAGCATTGGTAGCCGGTTTTATTAATGCTTTCCTAACCGCCGGCGTACATAGCCTCTTTTTCGTATTGCTGCCGCTGCTGGCTTTTGCCTTCGGCTATTTTACTACCTGGCGGCGGGGGATTCTCTATGGTTTCCTGCTCTTTATCGGCTATACATTTGCCATGTCGGCAATATGGTGGGGCTTTGACAGCCCGAACCTGTTGTATCCCTTGCCTTATATCACTGCCTTCATCGTCGGCGGGTTCGGTATCTTGCTGGTCGGTGCCCTGGCGCCAATGGTCAAGAATCGTATGCGAAGCTTAGGTTCACTCGCGGCTTTTATTGTTCTGGTAATGATGACAAGTTGGTGCGGCTACAGCGCCATGCCGCATTTTAGCTACTACTACCAGGTTGCCATACAATCGCCGAAAGATCTGAAAAATGTTGAGCTTTACCTGCCGCTCGGCACCGTCTCAGGAGAACCCTATGAGGAACTTTATAGCCAGGTGTATAAAGATCCAGACCATTTGACTGAGAATTTTACTCAGGCAATCGTGGATACCGAGTATGGGAAGATGCTCAAGCTTAGCATCCCGAACCTGGAAAAAGATGATGTCCCTGATCCAAGGTATACGGCTAATATTATCTGGAAAACAAGTGCGCCCCTTGAAATCCTCCGATTGATGCCGAAATCTGATGTTGAACCTGTCAATTCAGTGACGTGGGAGCAATATGTTGGGCCGGTGAAGGCTTACGAAAGCCTTATTGTAGAACGGTTCAGTGTTCCGGTGAAGATGGTATCGGATGCTCCCGGCCCGATTAATCTGACGCTTTGGAACCGCACCGACCGCAGCGAGGCCGTCAATTTTACTTTCAGCAAGTCATACCCTTACACCGAGCGCATAGATTACGATGGCGATGCGGAACGTGAAAAATACCCTCTCACTACCGGTGAAGAGTGGGTGATGGTGCCGGTAGAGGCTACTATCTCGACGAATATACGAGGCATAAGTGATTAAGTATTTAAGGAGTCAATAATGACGGGTAAGCTTAAGCTTTATATAGGATTGCTGGTTTTGGGATTGGTAGTGATCGGGGGTGGCATATGGATGCTGCTCAACCAGCCAGCGCAGGTGGGCCTGCCGGAAGAAACGCCTATTATCGACCTGGAGGTCAAGGTGCCTCCTGCCGGAACGGAGAGCTGGCTAGGCATTTATGAGG
>CAYOKF010000108.1:0-6033 GCA_964404475.1 uncultured Dehalococcoidaceae bacterium
CTGCTTGCGGATGTAGTAAAAAAGTACCCCTAAACTAGATATTTCTGGTGAGATTTAAAAAAATCATGGCGAAAGGTATTGACAAGAGGGGGGTTAGTTGTTATAAAATGGCGCCAAGTGGTTAATTATGGTGCATAGTGGGGCATAGTGGTAAAATGTTTTACGGTGAATTTGAATATAAGCTGGATGAAAAGGGCAGGGTAACCATCCCCCCCAAATTCAGGAATTCGTTTAAAGATGGTATAGTCTTAGCGCCGGGGCCGGAGAAATGCGTTCTTGGCTACACGGTATCTGAATGGAGGAAATTAGCCACTGAGCTTACTGGCAATTCGGCAGCGCTCACCAGTAAGATGCGGAGGTTAAACCGGGCCTTTTTCGCAACTGCGTTCAGTACCCGTATTGACGGGCAGGGTAGGGTGGCCCTGCCGGCACCACTGAGGGATTATGCGGCTATCGGAGATGATGCGGTTGTGGCCGGGGCTAATACTTACCTTGAGATTTGGAGTAAGGAACTGTGGGAGGAAGAAAAGGCGATTAGCCAGGAGCAAATCTGGCAGATTATGGAAAGCTGGGAAAAACGCTGAGGAGTTTAAATATGCCTACTTCCAGCCATACCCCGGTTCTACTCGAAGAAGTAATCAAAGCGCTTGATGTCCAGCCAGGGGGACGCTATATTGACTGCACTCTTGGTGGCGGTGGGCATGCCGCCGCTATCCTGGAGCACAGTTCGCCTGGTGGTCAGTTGTTTGGTATTGATGCTGACCCGGAGGCAGTCAGGATTGCCAGAGCCAGGCTGGAAAAATTCAAAGGCTCTATTCTTGTGGTCAATGAAAATTTCGCGAATTTAGAGGCAACCTGTATCAAGAATGGCTTTTTCCCGGTACATGGCATCTTGTTTGACCTGGGGCTTTCCTCCTTTCACCTGAATGGCAGTGGCCGTGGTTTTAGCTTTCAGTCTGATGCGCCATTGGATATGCGGTTTAACCCCCATCAGGAAGTTACTGCTGACGAAATTGTCAACACGTATTCTGAAGCCGAGCTGGCTCACTTAATCCGGGAATATGGTGAAGAGGGATTTAGCCGCCGGATAGCCCGGTGTATTGTGCGGGAGCGCCCGATAAAGACCACCCTGCAATTAGCCCACTTGATTGAGCGGGCTATTGGCGGGCGGAGGGGTAAAATTCACCCCGCCACCAAGACATTTCAGGCACTCCGAATAGCGGTAAATCGGGAACTGGATAATTTGGAAGCGGCATTAAGGCAGGCGGTAGAGCTACTTGGGTATGAGGGTAGATTGGTTGTGATAAGTTATCACTCTTTGGAAGACCGCATCGTGAAGCGGTTTATGCAGCGGGAATCAAGCCATTGTGTTTGCCCGCCGGAGGTGCCCACCTGTGTTTGTGGGCATGAGGCTACTCTGCGGCTGGTCAATAGACGGGTGATTACGCCATCTGCGGAGGAAGTACAGCATAACCCGCGCAGCCGCAGTGGCAGATTAAGGGCTGCGGAACGTATTACATATCGAGGTGGTTGCTGCGTCGCCACTGAAGATAATCATCTCCTGGTTGGCGCTGAGGCTACCGGTTGGAGGAGACCCGCTTTGCTGAAAAAGCTCAGGCTGGTCTTTTCTATGTCCTGATTTTGCGGGACAGCTGACAAAGGAGGGCCTGAAGATGTGATAGTTGACATAATAAACGATATAAATCTTGTTAAAAAGGAGGGCAGATGAGCAAGGAGAAAGTTATTGCTTCTATTGATGTTGGTACTACCAAAATATGTACCATCATTGCTGACAACAGTGAGATCGGTGGTGCCAGGGTTGTCGGCGTTGGTATATCTCCGTCCAAGGGGTTACATAAGGGTCTGGTGGTAAACATTAATGAAGCCAGAGAATCAATTCGTAGTTCGGTGAGAAAAGCCGAGCAAGCCAGTAACTACAAGGTGGAATCAGCTTATGTTGGTGTCACCGGCAGACATGTCACCTCGTTGAACAATCGGGGGGTAGTGGCGATTACCCGTAATGACCGTGTGGTCCGCCCCGATGATTTGAAGCGGGTCTTGAGCTCTGCCCAGAGCGTAAAGACCTCCAGTGACCGCAGGCTGCTTCATGTTATTCCGCGCAGTTATGCTGTTGACGGGCAGTCAGGGATAATAAACCCGGTAGGTATGCATGGTTTCAGGCTTGATGTAGAGACACATGTCATTACCGCCGCCGTGACTTCTATTCAGAATCTGGTCAAGTGCATTCGCAGTATTGGTATTGATATTGAGGACCTTGTCCTTGAGCCTCTGGCCAGCAGCGAAGCCGTATTGACCGAGGATGA
The DNA here is from genome assembly GCA_964404475.1 of uncultured Dehalococcoidaceae bacterium. Classification (GTDB taxonomy): domain Bacteria; phylum Chloroflexota; class Dehalococcoidia; order Dehalococcoidales; family RBG-16-60-22; genus CAYOKF01. Next base: position 2,325 of record CAYOKF010000108.1, read on the forward strand.
AAAGCAGGTGGGAGTTATCCTGGCTGACATTGGTGGCGGGACCACTGATGTGGCTGTCTTCAGGGATGGCAGCATCTGGCATACCTCCATTTTACCTGTGGCCGGCTATCAGCTTACCAGGGACATTTCCATCGGTCTGGGGCTGCCTTTTGATGTTGCTGAAGAGATGAAGAAAAAGTATGGTAGCGTCATGCCAGTATATGAAGGTAAGGCGGAGACCAATACCACGATGTCACAGGACGGACATGGTGTTTCCTATCAGGACCTCTGTGATATCATCCGGGCTCGAGTTGAAGAAATCATGAAGTTGATTCTCCTTGAGATGCCCAGTTCTGATTATGACACTCTGGTCCCGGCTGGTCTGGTACTCACTGGCGGTAGCTCCAATCTTGCCGGTACGGCGGCACTGGGACGTGATGTGCTCAGGATACCGGTGAGAGTTGGCACCCCTATGGATGTTAACGGAATTGCTGATGTACTTCGTGACCCGGCGTATGCTACCAGTGTTGGGCTTCTACTCTGGGGTTCAAAGCATGAAGGCGGTAAGAACTGGAGGTCACGGGCTTTCGGTTCAAGATTGCGGCGTTTGGCTTTCCAGATTAGAAAGCTGTTCGGGTAGTTCTACTAGGCATAATAAATTTCCCAAAAGTAGTAAAAGGAGGAGGAGATGGCAAAATCAAGCTTTGTGGCTAGTCCAGCCAAAATTAAGGTTGTCGGACTTGGTGGTGGTGGCTGTAACGCAGTAACCCGTATGGTCAGGGAAGAGATCGCGGGGGTTGAGTTTATCGCCATGAATACTGATGCTCAGGCTCTGGCTATTTGCGAGGCCCCTACTACTGTTCAAATAGGGGACAAGCTCACCAAGGGTCTGGGTGTTGGTGGTGACCATAACCTCGGGCAGAGAGCGGCTGAAGAGAGCCGTGAGGAGCTCAGGGACCTGGTTAGCGGGGCTGACATGGTGTTTATCACTGCCGGTATGGGTGGTGGTACCGGTACCGGTGCTGCTCCGGTTGTTGCCGAAATGGCCAAGCAAAATGGCGCCCTCACCATTGCCGTGGTAACCAAGCCCTTTACCTTTGAAGGCACCCACCGCTGTGAGGTTGCTGATGATGGTATTAATCGCCTGTTGGGAAGGGTTGACACACTGATTATTATCCCTAATGACCGTCTGCTGGCCCTCTGTGACCAGAAGACAGGCGTGGACAGCGCCTTCCAGCTGGCTGATGACGTTCTGCGGCATGGTGTTCAGGCAATTGCCGAGGTTATAACTACACCGGGTATGATTAACCTTGATTTCGCTGATGTTAAGGCAGTGATGAAGGATGCTGGTCCGGCGTGGATGTCCATCGGCAGGGGCTCCGGTCAGAACCGGGCTACTGATGCCGCCAAGGAGGCTTTGGCCAGCCCGTTGCTGGACGTTTCCATTCAGGGTTCCAGGGCAGTATTGTATAATGTAGTCGGTGGCAATAATCTTACTCTGTTTGAGGTCAATCAAGCCGCCGATGTTATTAGAGCAGCGGTAGATCCTGAAGCTAATATTATTTTCGGGGTAGCCAACGATCCCGCGATGGAAAATGAGGTAAGGATTACCCTGATAACTACCGGTTTTACTGCCAAGCTGGCCCCGACTGGGGCGGAGGAGGAAGACGAGCTTTCCAAGCTTCTAAAGGGTTTGAAGAGCGAAGATGAGCTGGATATGCCGTCCTTCCTGCGGCGTCCTCTGTATAACCGCCGCCATCAGCCGGTGCCGCCGTCAAGCCAGTCATTAGAAACAAATACCACCAGGGCGGCAAAGCAGAGTTCGCTTTTCTAAGGGCTGCTCTTTACCCTTATACAGGCCGGAATAGGACAATAGAATAGAACATGATGTGGCGTTGAAAGTGAGGCAAGGCGGTTGCGCTGAAGTAACCGCGACTATTTGAGCGAGGTATGCTGTTGTGTTTTCAGTTGGGGCTAGGAGCAAGCGCAACAAACGAACACGCGTTAGTAGTGGTGGGAGGGGTGGTGTTTGCCCGTATTGTGGTAAAAGAGGGTTTTATAATGTCTCCCGTAAGTATGAGCGCTGCCAGTGCTGTGGCTTGTATCGGGTCCTCTTGCCCGAACGGGATGCTTGATATGCCAGGTTCATCCTAATAGAAATATTGAAAGGCTGTGGGGCTTACCAGCTACTACGGCCTTTTTGTTGGTATATTTTTACATGTTACTTGATAGTATTTGTTGACAATTTAGTATTCAGCGGTTATTCTATTATCTGTTAGTATTGGAGCGGGAAGAGTGGCTATCTGGAAATCGGTGACGGTAAGACTGTGATAGTAGTCATGTTAGCTACCGGTAATGCGAGTAATTGCAGGCAAGGCGAAAGGACACCTACTTAAGTTCCCCAAAGGGGCACCTACCCGCCCGGCGACAGAACTCGTGCGAGGGGCGATATTTTCCATGTTAGAGTCAATGGCTGATGATTGGCGCCAGGTACTTGATTTATTCTCCGGGAGTGGAGCCTTGGGTATTGAGGCTTTAAGCAGGGGGGCTGGCTGGGTGGACTTTGTTGACCGTGAACCGCGGTGTTGTGCTATAATTAAGGAAAATTTAGAGAAGACGAAGCTTGCTGAAAAGGCTCATGTTTATTGCAGTAGTGTTGAAAGGGCTATTTCTTTCCTGGAGAAGGAGTACGGTATTATCTTGATGGATCCTCCCTATTCCAATTCGTCAATAGGTGATGAAATATCAAATCTGGCTGCTTCCCGTCTGGTTGGTAAGGATTCCGTTTTAGTGGTGACACATTCCCCGCGCTTGACTTTAGATTCCACTTATGGTGAACTAACTCTCATCAAAGAGCACCGTCATGGTGATAGTTGTATTGCGATATACCAAAAGGAGATTGGAAATTGACAGTTGCTATTTATGCGGGTACTTTTGACCCAATAACTAACGGGCATATTGATATTGCCACCAGAGCCGCCAGGCTTTTTGACAGGATAACCATTGCCATTGCGGAAAATCCGTATAAGGAGCCTTTTTTCGCTCTTGAAGAGCGGCTGGAATTAGCCAGAAAAGCTCTGGACGGCCTGCCTAATGTTGAGGTGGAAGCTTATGACGGACTGACCGTTGATTTTGCCCGGAAAGTAGGGGCCAAGGTTATGGTGCGCGGACTGCGCATGAGCGCTGATTTTGAGAGGGAATTTGAAATGGCCATGATGAACAGGAAGTTAGACCCTGATCTGGAGCTGATCTGCTTTATGGCCAGCCAGGAGTATCAGTTCCTTAGTTCCAGCCTGCTCAAAGAGGTGGCCAGCTTGAAAGGTGATATCAGCTGCCTTGTCCCGGAACATGTCGCTGAAGCTATTAAGCGTAAGGTCGTGGTAAAAGAATAGTCGTTTTAATGACGGAAGTTAATCGGAACTAGTCATCCGATAAACAGGAGGGAAATTAGATGGCATACAAGATTATTGATGAGTGTATAAGCTGTGGCGCCTGTGAAACGGAATGTCCGAACCAGGCCATCAGTGAGGGTGAGACAATCTATGTGATTGACCCTGATAGGTGCACGGAATGTGTTGGCGCTTTTGAATCTTCCAAATGTGCCGATGTTTGTCCGGTTGATGCGTGTAAGCCTGACGCTGACCATCAGGAGAGCCGGGAAGAACTACTGGAAAAGTGGAAAAAGCTGCATCCAGGTGAAACCCCGGCATCCGGTTAGCATTTATACCAG
>CAYOKF010000109.1:0-5736 GCA_964404475.1 uncultured Dehalococcoidaceae bacterium
GTTCCAATCCGGAGCTGGCGGACATCGAGCATTTGATAAAGACAGTGTCCATCCTTATTGATCTCTACTTCTCGCTGCATGGCTAAAACCATGAGCTTTTAAGCTGCCTCAAACCCTGTGTCTTAATAACTTCCCGTGCTTCGCCTCTCCGGGGGCTTTGTGCGGCAAATGGCTTTTTACTTGATAAGCCGTCTTCGCATGGTGATCAAAGTTATTGAGAAGAACAGAATAGATAAGGTGATGAGTATGCCCAGCGCCAGCAGCATATCAAGGCTGAATTCGCCGTGGAATAGTCCCCTGGTAAGGCGGACGGCCGGGGTCAGGGGGGCTATCCAGCTTATTTTTTGCAGTATCTCGGGGAAGGTGGAGAGAGGGAAGAAAACGCCGCTGAGCAGGAACATCGGGCTGATGAACAGGGTGAAGAAGTAGTTGAAGCTGTAAATAGCCGGAATAACCGAGGTAAACCACAGGGCGATAGAGGCAAACATGATGCCTTCCAGAAAGGCGATTATTGGTATCAGTAACGCCCAGGGTGAGGGCGCCAGCTGAAAAGCGGCGGCAATGGCCAGAATGATGGTGCCGGTCATTACGGCGCGTGTCGCTCCCCAGAAGATTTCTCCGGCAGTGATATCCTCAACGTTTAGCGGGGTAGAAAGTATGGCATCATAGGAATACTTGTATTCCATGCGGAAAAAGCTGGCGTAAGTGCATTCGAAGCAGGCGCTGAACATGGCATAGGCGGCAATAATACCCGGGGCAAGGAACTCAATGTATCGCTGGCCGTCCACCAGGCCGATATAGGCACCGAGTCCCAGCCCGAAAGCCAGTAATACAATTACGGGCTCGGCAATTGAGCCGGGTGCTTCTGAGTGCCAGAGCCGGAAGAAGACATCCCGGTTGCGCTGCCAGACGCGGATGAAACGCCAGGAAAAGGGCCTCATTCTACCAGTACCCTCCCGGTAAGCCGGAAGAAAACATCCTCCAGAGTTGCTGACCGCGGTCTGGCGCGGAACATCCCGGCGAGGTCATCACCGGCGTGGAAGACCTGAATGGTATTGCCCATCTCCTCAAACTCAAGCTGACGGCTGTTTAACTGCCTGACAATCTCGTCTCTGCCTTCCGGTGTTAGTTCAATCTCCCACACCGTGCTGCCCACGTAACGGGAAATAAGCTCTTGGGGTGTGTTAAGCGCTAGGACTTTGCCCAGGTGCATTATGGCTACCCGGTCACAGAGTAAGGCTGCTTCTTCCATGTTCTGGGTGCACAGCAGCTGGGTAACCCCCTGGGACTTGAGCTCCTTCAATTTCTGCCAGACCAGGTGCTTGGCCTGCGGGTCAAGGCCAATTGACGGCTCATCCAGGATCATGATCCGGGGGTGATTGAGCAGGGAGCGGGCAATGAGTAAACGCCGCTTCATCCCTCCGGAGAGCTCTTTGATGCGGCTCTTTTGCCTGTCTTCAAGCTGGAATAACTCCAGTACCTCCAGGCTGCGGCGGTAGGCTTCATGCCTGGGGATGGAAAAGTAGCGGGCAAATGTGGTCAGGTTCTGCAACACGTTAAGGTCGTCGTCGAGGTTATTTACCTGTGGCACAACTCCCAGAATGGCTTTTACCTGGCGGGGAAACCTGGCCAGGTGCTGGCTGTTTACCCAGATATCACCTTCGGTAGGCGGTGAGACGGCGGTTATCATTCTGATGAGTGAGGTCTTACCGGCGCCGTTGGGCCCCAGTAGCCCAAAGCACTCGCCGCTGGCTATCTCCAGGTTCAACCTGTCTACCGCAACCAGCTCGCCGAATTTCTTGGTTAAGTTTGAGGTTTTAATAATCGCCATAGGCGTCCGAAATCTGGCTAAAGCCCCTGCTCCATAATCAGTCTCTCCCCGTATTCGAGCAGCACCCTGGCCCGCTCTGCGGACACTTTACTGGCTTCTAGGTAGGCGCTCAGGGCTTGCCGGGGTGTCAATTCCTCGGCAGTGAAGCTGCCCAATCGCGAGCGTGCCTCCCGCTTTATCTCCCGGGCAATAGCTGAGTAGTGGGCTTCTTTCAGGGCATTCCTGAGGTCAGCGTCGCGGAGCTGGCCTTCTATTGTCGACGGAAGAGTGATGTTCAGTCGCACGATGGCGTCTCTGACCCTGTCTTCTTGTCGGGCAATAGCCCCGAGCGCGGTGGTGGTGGGGTCTGCGTCTTGTGGCTCCAGAGTCACGTTAATGGAAGTGAAGCGGCGCCCGTTAACCGGGTGGAAATCAAAGGAGACATGCCGTTGTCCGGTAGCCGGGTCGGGCTCAATCTCTACCAGGTAAAACCCTTTTTCATCATCCTCGTCGCCGAAGTCGAGACGCTCAAGACTGCCGGCATAGACTACCGGCGGATTTTCATGCAGCACCTGGTGGCGGTGAATATGCCCCAGGGCTATATAATCAAAAGCCGCCTGGGCAACATTACTCACCAGCAGGGAATGGTCCTGCCCGATGGTCATCTGCTTTTCGGTCCCTGCCTTAGCGCCGGAAACCCAGACGTGTGCCGCCAGTATTGCGGGGAGGGTGGGGTCAAGCCTGGCAACGCTGGCGGTAATGATATCAGTCAGTAGCTGTTCCATTTTCTGCTTGATCTGGTCAAAGCTGAGGTTTCTGGTCTCTTCCTTACTGAGCATGGCGCTGCGTCTCAGCCAGGGCAGGGAGACAATTTGCACCGTACCGCCGCGGGTGGGTATGTTATAAATATCGGGGCGGTTGGAGGTATAGATATTCTTGACATCCAGAGTGCCGAATATTTCAACGGAGGTCGCCCGCCCGATGGCATTGGACAGATCATGGTTTCCCACCAGCAGAAAGGTGGGAATATCGTTGTTGGAGAGACGGTTGATGCGCTTGGCGAACTCACGCTGCTGGGTCTGGGTAGGTTCGCGGCTCTTGTAGGCATCCCGCAAAAGAGGACCAGGTCAACCCGGTTATCAATGGCGTAGTCGACAACCTGGTCCAGTGCCGAAAGAAAGTCCAGCAGGCGCGTGGATAGCCCGGTGGATGGGTCAATGCGTCCGTAAGTCTCAACACCGAGGTGAAGGTCGGCAAAGTGTAGAATCTTCATCCTCACCCCCTCCTGAACTCTTTACTCCTTCCAAATCTGCCCGCCGGGGGGTAGCACAAACAGGTCTTCGCCTTCCAGCTTGGCGGCCAGTGTCTGCTTGAGTACGGCGATGGGGACTCTTATCTGCTTCATGGAATCGCGTTCTCTGATAGTAGCCTGGTTGTCCTCCAGGGACTGAAAGTCAACGGTCACGCAGAAGGGGGTGCCGAGCTCATCCTGGCGGCGGTAGCGGCGGCCGATGCTCTGGGTATCATCGTACTGTACCGCCCAGCGGGGACGCAGGTCAGCATATACCTCGCTGGCTAATTTGGCCAGCGGCTCCTTCCTGCTCAGCGGCAGTACCGCTATCTTGACGGGAGCAATATCAGGGTGAAAGTGAAGCACCACTCTTAGCTCGCCTTCAGCCAGTTCTTCATCGTAGGCATCACACAGGACAGCCAGCACCGAGCGGTCCACGCCGGCGGATGGCTCGATGACGTAGGGCACAAAGCGTTCCCTGGTTTCATCGTCATAGTAGTCCAGGCTCTTGCCGCTGTGTTGGGCATGTTGCTTCAGGTCATAGTCGCCGCGGTTGGCGATACCCTCCAGCTCAGCCCAGCCCATCGGAAAAAGATATTCAATATCGTAGCAGGCGAGGGCATAGTGTGCCAGTTCATGGTGCAGGTGCTCGCGCAGTTGCAGGTTCTCACGCCGGATGCCCAGCTTCAAATACCAGTTAAGGCGTTCCTCGACCCAGTAATCAAAACATTCCTTATCGGTTCCCGGCTTAACGAAGTACTCGATTTCCATCTGCTCGAATTCGCGACTGCGAAAAATAAAATTGCCGGTGGTAATTTCATTGCGGAATGACTTGCCTATCTGAGCAATGCCGAAGGGCAGCCTCTTTCTGGCGGTATTGACCACGTTCTGGAAGTTAACGAAGATACCCTGGGCTGTTTCCGGGCGCAGGTAGACCACGCTGGCATTATCCTCAACGGGGCCCATAAATGTCTTGAACATCAGGTTGAACATCTGCGGCTCGGTGAATTGGCCTATTGTATCGCAAAACGGGCATGGTATATTGCTTATATCCGAGGCGAAATCTTGCAGTGTCTTAGTTTCTTGAGGCATAACTTCAAACATTCTCATTACTGAACGTCTGGGTTGTTTGCTTATTAGCTGTTGCCACTTTTGTTTCAGTTCATCTTGGTTAAATCCACTTACGTATCCAATAAAACCTTGGTCGTTCGTATATACAGGCCTAACTATTACTTGGTCTGGACGAAATCTCTGGTTACAGTTCTTACAGTCTACCATGGGGTCTGAAAAGCTTGTGATGTGCCCGCTGGCGGCCCAAACCTGGGGGTGCATCAGGATGCTGGTGTCCAGCCCCACCATGTCATCACGGGCCTGGACCATATCACGCCACCAGGCTTGTTTAACATTGCGCTTCAGTTCCACGCCCATCGGCCCGTAGTCCCAGCAGCTGGAAAGCCCACCGTAGATTTCGCTGCTGGGGAAGATAAAGCCGCGCCGCTGGCAGAGTGAGGATAATTTTTCCAGGCTGACCTTACTTGACGCTTCCGCCATTACTATTACTCCTTGAAACTTTTGCCGTAGCCTGAATCCGCCGGATAGCTTGCAGGAAAAATAGAATCAGGACAATGCCACCTGCTCCCATGACCAGCACGGCGAATACCCAGAGGGGTATCAGGCGTATCTGATAGGCATTGTAGCTAAAAATGTCGAGCATTGCAAAGCCGAGGATAATCTGGGGTAGTGCCACCATATTGCCCATAAGTGGTAAAATCAATTTTACCGCGGCGTCTTCCGCTGACTGGAGCCGTGCACTTAGCCTGGTTGCTCCCCAGGTGATGGCTAGCGCCAGCAGAGTAAAGATGAATTGCGGTATGAGCAGCCAGGCAATGATACCGCCACGGCTCATCCATTTGTCCGCTGAGCCTCCCTCAAAGTGATAGGCTACTTCACCCGGTAGCAGGTGGTAAAAGTAAGCGGTCAGAATGATGGCAATGAGGAGAATGGCTAACGGTAAAATGATATATGTCCAGCGTAAGGATATGGCCTTCCCGGTGTTAGCTTCTCTTGTTGCTGTGGTGAGGTTAATGGTGTTCACCTGCTTACTGTTACAGAACTCAATAGCTAAACGTTATCAGCTTTGGGGGGTTAATGTCAAAGGCTGGCTTGTGGCAACATACTGCGGTGGCCACTCTGTCACGGTTTCCGTGATATGCGTTCGCCGGACGTATCTCTCAAGCGCACCTCTGGGGGATGTCGTTTAGTCAAAGAAACTCTGGTCCAGGTCTCCTTCGTTGGAGTAGCCCCGGCTTTCCCAGAAGCCGCGGTAATCAGTATCATCGGATAGCTCGATTTCAGTTATCCATTTTATCCACTTGTAGCCCCATTTGCTTTCCGCAACCAGCTGGAAGGGGTAGCCCCGTTCCGGTGGTATGGTAATCTCATTCATCTTATATGCCATGAGAATATCGTTGTTCATGATGTAAGCGAGAGGAAACGAGGTGGTATAACCATCATAGGCGTGGAGGATAACCGTGTTTGCCTCCGGTAGCGCCCCGGCTTTGTTTACCAAATCCCTGACCAGCACGCCCTCCCATAGGATGTTGACGCTCCAACCCTCGACACAATCCAGCCTTAC
>CAYOKF010000109.1:5746-5993 GCA_964404475.1 uncultured Dehalococcoidaceae bacterium
CTCATATCGCTGGCTGTTTTCAATCACTTCGTCATAGCCGTAATCTTCCGGGCTTGTCACCAGACCGGTCACGCTGAGCCGGTAGCTGTCGATATCAATGTACTGCGGGCCTTTTATTGAATTTTCCCGGAAATCATTGACTGAGGATAGCCTTTCCCCCTGATACTCTCTCACTTCTACACCTTCCAGCTCTTCGATGTTATCGCTATTCGGGCCGAAGTATATGATACCGGTTATAACCGCTGCA
>CAYOKF010000110.1:0-5984 GCA_964404475.1 uncultured Dehalococcoidaceae bacterium
ACTGGGGACACGCGGATTTTCAGTCCGCTGCTCTACCGACTGAGCTACCTCGGCAACAGGAATATTTTAGCGGTTAGCGATATAGGTGTCAAGGAAGTCCCGTTGAACAGTGCTGGAGCACGCGGAATTTTACTTGCGGCTTCTACCAGGTGAGCCACTTCCCTGTGTCTGTCACGTCTCCATACTGATTGCAACGGAGAGGTGATATTCGTTTTGAGCGGTGCTAATATGTATCTATGATTAAGCGCTTCTCTTTATACGGCTTTCTGAAAAACCAGCGCTATTTTGAGCCTTTTATTATACTTTTCTTCCTCCAGCGGGGGCTTTCCTTTACCCAGATTGGCTTTCTTATCGCCTTCAGGGAGCTTTTCATCAACGTTATGGAAGTCCCCAGCGGTGCCGTTGCGGATTTGTTTGGCCGCCGGCGCAGCATGATGTTGTCTTTTGGGGCTTATATTATCTCCTTTGCCGTCTTTGGCTTCAGCCGGGACTACTGGCATTTTTTCATGGCCATGTTCTTTTTCGCCGTCGGTGAGGCGTTTCGCACCGGTACCCATAAGGCAATGATCTTTACCTGGCTTCGCCTGGAAGGGCGTTCCGATGAAAAAACAAAAGTCTATGGCTATACCCGTTCCTGGTCCAAGATTGGTTCGGCGGTTTCGGTAGTTCTGGCCACTGCTTTCGTCTTACTGACCAATGACTACGCTTATGTCTTTTTCTTCGCTATTATCCCCTACGTGGCGGGACTGATTAATTTCATGGGCTATCCCGGAGTGCTGGAGGGGCAACCTGCCGCGAAGTCGGGCATTCGTGAAGTTGGGCAACACCTCTGGGAGTGTATCCGTTCCGCTCTGGTAATGCGGAAACTGCGCCGGCTTATCGTGGAGTCTATGTCCTTTGAGGGGGTTTACAAGGCGGTTGAGGACTATCTTCAGCCGGTGGTGAAGAACATGGCGTTGTTAATTCCTCTCTTTATCGGGCTGAGTGATACCCGCCGTAGCGCTATTATGATAGGTGTGGTTTACATTGTCCTGTACCTGGTCTCGGCCTATGCCAGCCGGAGCTCTCATCGAGTTGCCCGGTATGCCGGTGGCGAGGAAGGGGGTAGCCGCCTGCTCTGGAAGGTAATCCTGGTAAGCTACTTGGCGCTGATTCCGTTGCTGTTTTTTGAATATTATTATGTGGCGATAGTTGTCTTTATCGTCCTGTCGATGGTTCAGAACTTCTGGCGCCCCATTTTGATAAGCCGGTTTGATGCCTTTGCCAGCGAGACTCAGGGTGCCACCATACTGTCTATTGAAAGTCAGGCGAAGTCAGTCTCCACGATGATAATAGCCCCGGTTCTCGGAGTGGCGGTGGATTTCATCCGGGGACAGGACCTGGGGGGGGATTTCTGGCCGGTGGCAACGATTGCTGCGGTAATCGCCATGCTGATTTTGCTGATACCGCACGAAAAAGGGCCAGGGGGAAGCAGGACTGCGGGGGCTGGTGGGGCTTCACTCCAGGACGATATTATCGATTAATCTCGTCTTGCCGATTCTTACCGCTAGTGATACCAGGGTGGGGGGTGTGACCGTGTCCAGTTCTTCCAGTGTTTCGTTGCTGGCGATGCTGATGTAATCAATGTCGGCCAGTGGTTGCCGCTGGATGATGGTGGTCATGTGCTGGCGCAGGTACTCGGCATTTCTTTCACCCTGGCAATAAAGCCTCTCCACGGTACTGAGTGCCTGATAAAGGACCAGCGCCGCCTGGCGCTGCTCGGGGTTGAGGTAGGTATTGCGGCTGCTCATCGCCAGGCCGTCCGGTTCTCGCACCGTGGGCAGGATGACTACCTCCAGGTCCATATTGAGGTCAGCCACCATCTTGCCGATGACGATTGCCTGCTGGGCGTCCTTCTGCCCGAAGTAAGCCCGGGCCGGCCGCACGATATTGAACAGCTTGGCGACGACTGTAGTCACTCCACGGAAATGCCCGGAACGGGAAGCACCTTCCAGACGCTCCGTGACTTTACTGACTTCCACCCAGCTATTGAAACCAGCGGGGTACATATCGGCCGCCGAAGGCGTAAAAACAATGTCCACCTTTTCTTTCTCCAGCAGCGCGAGGTCACGCCGTGTGTCCCTGGGGTATGTCTCAAAATCTTCGTGGGGGCCGAACTGTGTGGGATTGACGAAAATGCTGACGGCTACCGTGGCATTTCCAGACCGGGCCTGCCTGACCAGGGAGAGGTGACCTTCATGGAGGAAACCCATGGTGGGCACGAAGCCAACCGGCTCGGCAAGGGTTTTCCTCAGTTGCCTCATCTCGGCTATAGTGGCGACGACTTTCATGGAGGAACCTGTCTGTTTCAACCTTTTAATATTTTACAGTCTCCACTGTGTTCCCCTCACTTGAGAAGGGATGGGAAGCAATCTTCAGGGGATAAGCGCCCCTTATGAGTACCTGTAAAGTGCGGGCTTTGCCACTCCTGACGCCCGGTAAATTTCGCCCGGCGGGGTTCTATCCGGTCAGCCCGGTAAGGACGCTTTCGTCCATGGTAAAGCTGTTGGCTTCGGTAGGGAATTTGCCTGCTGTTACTTCATTAAGGTATTCGGTAATCGCACTTGACATAATATTGGTTAATTTAGCGTATTGTTTGGCGTGCTTGGGGACAAAGTCAGCAAACGAACCGAGAATGTCATTGATGACCTGTACCTGGCCGTCACAACCAGCGCCAGCCCCGATGCCGATGGTGGGGATGCTTATTTCCCGGGTAATCAAGGCGGACAGGGGAGCGGGGACTGTCTCCAGGACAATGGCGAAGGCTCCGGCTTCATTCAGAGCTTTGGCGTCATGCAGCAGGCTGGCGGCGGCTTCCTGGGTTTTGCCCTGAATTCTGTAGCCGCCGAGTTGGTGAATGGACTGTGGGGTAAGCCCTATATGACCCATCACCGGGATACCGCATTCCACGATTCGCCGTACTTTTTCCGCTACATTGACACCGCCTTCCAGCTTCACCGCCTGGGCGCCGCCTTCCTGGATAAAGCGTGCCGCATTCCTCAGGGCATCTTCAGTGCTGGCGTGGTAGGTCATAAAAGGCATATCACCAATTATCATTGCCTGCTTCGTGCCCCTGACCACCGCTTTGGTGTGGTGCAGCATCTCCTCGATGGTGACCGGTATCGTCGATTCATAGCCGAGGACTACCATTCCCAGGCTGTCGCCGACCAGTATCAGGGGAATGCCGGCTTCATCGACCACTTTCGCCGTGGCATAATCGTAAGCGGTAAGCATGGCGATTTTCTCGCCCTTCTGCTTCATTTCATTTATCTGATTGATGGAAATGCGCATTGGCTTCTCCTTTAAGTGGCTAGAGTTTCACTCAGGTCTTTGACGATGGCATTGCGGGCATCAACATGCACGATACTGGGGGCATGATGATAAGCTTCAGCGTCACTAACCGAACAATACGAGACGATAATGACTGTATCTCCCTTTGTTCCTAACCGTGCCGCTGCACCGTTAAGGCAGATTTCGCCGCTGCCGGCTTCACCGGCAATGGCGTAGGTGGTGAAGCGAGAGCCGTTGTTGATATTCAGCACGTCTACCTGTTCGTAGGGGAGGATATCGGCGGCTTCCATGAGCTCTTGGTCAATGGTGATGCTGCCTTCGTAGTCGATATTGGCATCGGTGACCCGGGCCCGGTGGATTTTACTTTTGAGCATTGTTCTCATCAGGCTTCCCTCCAGATACATTTACTACGCTTTCTTTAAGTATTGCTTCAAGCTCCTGGGCTTGGCGTTTATCGATTTTTCCTTTGGCTAGAGAAACCGGAATAGTCTGAATACCGAGTTCTTTATAGGTAGAGAGCAGCTCCGGGGCTATCTTGTTTAAAGTTTTAAGGTGCTTCCTGATGGTGCCGGTATCGCCGCGGGCAATCGGCCCGGTGAGGCACTGAGGTATGCCAATGGTGTTGATATTGTTCAGGGTTCCCTGTATCAGCGGGAGCAGCGCCTTGGTAGCCTTGTCAGGTGGCACTGAGAAAGTTTGCCAGAGATCGGTAGCCATTTTAACCAGGGTGACCAGATAATTGCAGGCAATCACGGCCGCAGCGTGGTAGGCTACTTTGTCATCTGCCTTCAGCTCTATACAGTTACCATTAAGGTCAGTGGCAATATCCTTGAGGATGCCGAGCAGCGGTTCCACGGCTTCCACAGCGAAGGTAGACCCGGGGAGATTGGTGACCGCCTGTTTTACGCCGGCAAAGGTTTGCAGAGGGTGGATGCTGCCCACCAGGGCGCCTGACTTCCTGGCTGGTTCCAGGATATCCGTGGAAGCAGCGCCACTACAGTGAACTACATATTGACCGCGGTGCCAGTTTACTTGAGAGGCTACCTGGGCAATGATATCATCAGGGGTGGTGATAAAGACGAGTTCGGCGGCATCAGCTACATTCTGGCTGGTCTTGAACACCCGGCAGCTCTTAACTTCACCGGCCAGCTTAGCGGCTGCACCGGGGCTCCGGCTGGTAACGGCTACCACCGGGTAACCCTTGCTGCTCAACAGCACGGCCAGTGCGGTGCCGACTGTTCCCGCTCCGATGAAGCCCAGCTTGAGCATTTCACCCCTCAAAAAAACAGTACCCCCTCAGGCTTGTGCTGAGAGGGCATTAACTGCTGCTAAAAATATTGCCGTCTCGGTCAACGCCTGATCCAAGCGACTTTTCTGACTAGTGTTGTTAATCTTCTCAAGCTCACCGCCATGCCGGTCGATGGCTTATTTTTATTCTATAACCTCAAACGCTATTTTGTCAATGAGGGTGAGAGAAGGGGGGAGTGGGTCAATTTGAAAGCGAACACCCACAAGGTTTCGGGGAATTATTGTTGAATGTGTTCGAAAAAATCTTCGAGTTGAATCTTAGTTAGACGGGGAATCCCATCTTTACGCATTCCCAACGAGAAATATAGAGGTTTATTACTTGAGGCTATCAACTCTTTAATATTATCAAGTTTATCAGTTAGCATACGATGAAGGTCTTTAACGGTTATGAAATTATGTTTAGGTTTGTTGGTAGGTCTTTCTAATCCAGTTACCCATATCACACTAATTTGAGCTGCCAGAATCTCGGGTTTATGCTCTTTTTTTGCTGTATCATCCTTTGTAATCCAAGTATATCCATATGCGCCAAGATGAGGAATGATAAATGGGTCTTTAAATCCCTGTTGCTGCTTGAACTCATCGTACCAAGATGTAATGGGATACCCAACTTGCTTTAGCATGGATGCGATTTGATGAGGCAGGCATTCATCTAAGAAAAAGGTTACTGGTTTTTTCCGTGTGCTACTTTTTGTATGTGATTTTCCCAAACGATTGCATCCTCTATTCGGCTTTTATGGATGCCATAAAACTCAGCTAGGATTTCAGGGCTATCACCAGCCATATGGAACGACCATATTACTTGTGTAGGTACTCTTGTTCCTTCAATACATGGTTCGCCATATTGTATTTGAGGGTCTAACAATACGTTGTCACAAGGTCTCCAAGTTGCAGACATACTGAATAAATCAAAAGTTAAGTTATGAGACGGAATCATATATTCAGATATAAAGCCCATCGCAGATTGTAAATGGCGAGATGCTGATAGTATTATGCCACCCTCTTTAATTAATACATCCGTAGGGGGCATAGTCCAAAAATCCATTGTAGCAAATGGGTACTCATGCCCATACCACTTTTTCAGTACCTTTTCAGCGGTGATTATTTGCTTATGACTCATGCCTTTTGCTCGCATGGCTGCTATTGCTCTAAGGCTAATAAGGTCTCTGAAATTGATGAATAGATGTTTATTTCGGATTCCCGTTAAATAACCACTAGCCAGACCATCCTTTACCCATCTATAAAGATGTTTTCTAGATATCCGAAGTTTTGAGCCATTTCCTGTAGTAGCTAGGACATACATAGCTGCAGATGGTATTGAATATGTACCAAGAAAAGTAGGATTATCT
>CAYOKF010000111.1:0-5978 GCA_964404475.1 uncultured Dehalococcoidaceae bacterium
CCGATATTGGTGAGAGTCTGTTAGAGCCGTTAGGCGCTGCACTGGCTAAAGAAGAGTGTAGAAATGAAGATGAAATCATCGCGGTTGCCAGGGATTCCGATGCTGTAATGGGCCGTATCGCGGGGTTACCCTTCACGCGGCGAGTCATCGAACAGCTCACCAGGTGCCGTATTATCGCCGGTGTTGGCATTGGTTATGAAGCAACCGATGTGGAAGCGGCTACGGAACGCGGGATTGTGGTTACCAATGTACCTGACTACTGCCTGGACGAGGTCTCTGGCCGGGCCATAGCTTTGATGCTGACCCTGGGTTACAAGATAACCCCGATTAATCAGTTGGTCAAGGAAAAGCAAGCCAACATGCTGGGTAATGTGGGTGGCATGATGCAGGTGGCTGCACCTATCTTCCGCATACGTGAGCAGACTCTGGGCGTTGTGGGCATATCCAGGATAGGCTCGGTCACCGCCCTTAAAGCCAGGGGGTTGGGGATGAGGGTTATTGCCTATGATCCTTATGTCCCACAGGGAGTCATTGAGAACCTCGGCGTGGAGCCGGTAGACTTTGACACGCTGCTAAAAGAGTCTGACTTCATCAGTCTGCACGCGCCACTTACCCGGGAGACGGCGAATATGTTCGGCTATGAAGAGTTCAAGAAGATGAAGCCTACTTGCTACTTTATCAATACGGCGCGGGGTGGGTGTGTGGATGAGCCAGCTATGGTTCGCGCCTTGCAGGAGGGGCTTATTGCCGGGGCCGGGCTTGATGTTACTGTCGACGAGCCGATAAAAGCGGATAACCCGCTCATTCAGATGCCCAATGTTATTCTTACCGGCCATACTGCCTGGTATTCCACTGCCGCCCAGTCCGAGCTCTTTTACCGGCCGATGACACAGATAGTCTTAGCGTTAAAGGGAAAGTGGCCGATATATGCCATCAACCCTGATGTAAGAAGAAATTGGCTGGAGAAGTGGGGGGAAGGGTTATAGTAAAAAAATTAACCGCTGCTGTAGTCAGCAGCAGGGGGGCTCTTAATGGAATACCGTAAGCTGGGCAACTCAGGCCTTAAGGTCTCGGAGATAGGTCTGGGCGGCAATAATTTTGGGGAGGACCAGAGGGCAAACTGGGGAATCGATGAGCAAGCCACGGCTTTGGTTATCAATCATGCCATGGATTTGGGAATTAACTTCATTGATACCGCTGACTGGTATGGAAACCGGGGACGCTCCGAAGAGTTTATCGGCAGAGCGGTAAAGGGAAGGCGGTCTCAGGTTATTATCGCTACCAAGTTTGCCTTTCCCACCGGAGAAGGCCCTAATGACTATGGTGGCTCGCGGTATCATATCATGAGAGCAATAGAAGCCAGCCTGCGCCGGCTCGATACTGATTATGTTGACCTTTATCAGATGCATCGTCCTGACCCGACAACCCCCATTGAGGAAACCCTGCGCGCCCTGGAAGATCTGATTCGAGACGGGAAGGTGCGGTACATTGGTTGTTCTAACTTTGCCGCCTGGCAGCTCTGTGAGGCGCTCTGGACATCCAGGGTGAATAATTTAGCTTCATTTATCACCGTGCAGCCGAGGTACAACCTGCTTGACCGGACTATTGAGCGGGAACTGGTTCCCTGCTGTCAGGCTCATGGTATTGGTGTGGTTCCCTGGGGTCCGCTGGCCGGGGGCTTCCTCACCGGTAAATATCTCAAGGGGCGAGAGACACCGGCTGATAGCCGTTTTGCCAGCTCGGCAATGCCAATATTCAGTGACCTCCTGGGTGAGTCTGGCTATGACAAGGTAACCAGGCTGCAAGCGTTTGCCGAAGAGCGTGGCCACAGTGTGGGCGAGCTGGCTATTGCCTGGCTGCTGGCGCGTCCCTGGTTAAGCTCGGTTATCGCTGGCGCCAAGAAGACCGAGCAGGTAGCAGCCAATGTGGCCGCGGCGGAATGGAAGCTGACTCCGGAAGAAGTCGACCAGATAGACGAGCTGTCTGCTTAGAGCCGGGGCAGGGAATTGAGAGGGGCTTTCAGCCCTGGGGGCAAAGATACCTGAAGTCCTTTTATGTGCCTTCTCCGGCGCTGAACTCAGGGTAGGCGATTTCAGGCTTGCTTTCGGTCGGTGGTAAGACCAGCGGGGAAGGCTGCTGTTTTTTCCTCAGTCTTAGCGCCTGGGAAGTTAGCCGTCTTTTGAGTAACTGAATGGCCAGAGCCGGGTCCAGTCCCTTGGGACAGGCTTCAGAACAGGCGCCTGCAAAGTGGCAGTGCCACACTCCGTGGTCGGTGTCTACCAATGGAAATCTCTCCGCCTCGCCTTCATCACGGCTGTCAGCGCAGTAATGATAACACTGTGCCAGTGCCTGGGGGCCGAGGAAAAGCGTATCGCTCGCCGAAGTCGGGCACGCGGCGACACATATACCGCATTTTACGCAGTAGCTGAACTGCAGGTAATCGTTTAATTCTTCGGGTAGCTGGGCGTACTCGGCGCCGGGGCTTTCCATTTCTGCAGTATCATGACGGATCAGGTAAGGCTTTATCGCTTTGTGGTTACTGAACATGGGGTTCAGGTCCGGTACCAGGTCCTTGATGATGGGCAGGTTGGGTAACGGCTGGATGGTTAACCTGTCGGCTTGTAACTCCTCGATTTGCGTATGGCAGGCGAGGCGCGGGTAGTTATTGATAAACATGGCACAGGAGCCGCAGATTGACATGCGGCACGAGCTGCGGAAAGTAAGACTGCTTTCCAGGTTTTCTTTGATGTAGAGAAGGCCATCGAGTACGGTCATGCCCCGGCTGGTCGGAACGGTGAATTCCTGAAAATGGGGAGCACTATCTTTTTCCGGGTCATACCGCTGGACTTTAAAGGTTACCTGTTTAGCGCTGTCTCCACTCATCGTTCCTCCTTAACCGGTAAGCAGGGCTACCGGCACATAGGTGCCCCCCGCAAAGAAAATAATGCCGATAACTATCATGGCCCAGGTAACGGCGCGTTCAGCTCTGGTTGACCTGGTCACCTCTAAGATGATGTTCCTGAGGCCATTGATGCCGTGATAAAGCCCCACCGCCAGAAGGGCGATATATATGAATACCCATATGCCCTGGCTGGCTCTAGCCGTCATTGCGGCCCAGGACGTGGACTGAGCAGCGTCAACCCCGAAGAAAACGAGAATAGCGTCAAAATGCTGCACGACAATGTGTATGCCGAGTAAAACGGCTATCAGCGCGCCGGTGACCAGTTGAAAAAACCAGAGGTATGTACGGCGCATCACCAACCTCCTTGCAGGAAGTCGAAGAGGAAGGCGGCGGCCAGGATGATTATTACCGCTACCATCACGATTGTGCCCGGGCGTTTTTTGCGAAGCGCGTCCTGGTAGGGGTAGATGGGTGGGGTGGGTTTGCCCAGGGCAAAGCCCAGTTCCTGTATAATGAGGCGTAAGCCATTCAAAGCGTGTAAGCTGAAGGCAACCACGACCAGATATTCTCCGATCTTGAACCACGGGTTATGGAGAAGCGCCATAGTGGCTTCCCATATATCCTGTCCCTGAATACGGAAGACGGTAGTCATGATTAGATGAACCAGCACGAAGAGTATCAGCCCCAGGCCGGTCACGCGATGGAGCAGGTAAAGGTAGCGTTCTAGCTTGTATTTACCTGCCCATACCCAGCCGGCGGGGCCCAGGTAATTCTGCCGTGGCTGTGCCTGTTTCATCATTTAACCCTAGTATGTCCTTTCTACCGGCTTCCACATGGTGATGGTCACTGGAAGGTACTCAAGCCGTGGCCCGGAAGGTGTATTATAGGCCAGGGTGTGCTTGAGCCAGTTAACGTCATCGCGCGTGGTGAAGTCCCGTCTGGCATGAGCCCCACGGGATTCGGTGCGGGTAAGAGCCCCGGTGACCAGAACTTCAGATAAGGTAAGGAGATTGTCCACTTCAATGGCGCTGAGCAGGTCGGTATTATATACTCGCCCACGGTCAGCAACGCGGACTTCAGGTAACCGCTGCTTGAGCTCCTTTATCTTATCGAGGGCCTCTTCCAGGCCGTCGCCGGTGCGGTATACCCCCACGTGGCTATCCATGACTCTCTGTAACTCCCGCCGCATGGCGTAAGAGCTTTCCTTCCCGTTTGCCTTAAACCTGCCGAAGAGCCGGGCCTCTTCATCTTTCAGGGTTGCCTCTTTGGGCAGCGGGGCCAGGGCTTTCTGGCTGGTGGCGTACTTGGCTGCCCTGTCTCCGGTGATTTTACCCCAGACCAGGCATTCGGCGGTGGAATTGGAGCCGAGGCGGTTGGCGCCGTGCAGTGATTCACAGCCGGCTTCACCAGCTGACCAGATGCCGGCCACCGGTGTAGCTCCGTCAATATCGGTATGGATGCCACCCATGGTGTAGTGGGCGGCGGGCCGTACCGGGATGGGATGGAAAATGGCGTCAATAAAGTTGAACTTTAAGGCGACTTCGCGGATAAGCGGCAGCCGCTCGTTTATCGTGTCAGCGCCGAGGTGGCGCAGGTCAACATGCACATAGTCGAGGCCGTCAGGTTCGGGGAAGCCTCTCCCCTCTTCAATTTCGGTTATTTCGGCACGGGCGATGACATCCCGGGGGGCCAGTTCCATTTTACTGGCCGCGTATTTTTCCATGAATCTTTCGTTTTGATTGTTGAGCAGGTGTCCGCCTTCACCGCGGGCTGCTTCGGTGATGAGAATGCCGGAAGGAACCAGTCCGGTAGGGTGGAACTGGACAAATTCCATGTCTTTAAGGGGTATGCCAGCCCGGTACGCCATGGCCATGCCATCACCGGTGGCACTGAGCGAGTAGGTAGTGAAGCCATACATACGGCAGGCACCGCCGGTAGCGATAACTAAGGCTTTACCCTGAATAACGAAAAATTCGCCACTGGCCAGGTCCCACACCGTTACGCCGCGAAACATGTCGTCTTCTACCAGAATAGAGCTGGCGGAACATTCATCATAGCGGCTGATATTGCTGTATTTCTGCAGGGTATCATAGAGGGTTTGCATCTCAAAGAAGCCGGTTTTATCCGCGGCGAACACGGCTCGATCGTAGCTGTGACCGCCGAATGGCCGCTGGTTGATTCGTCCGTCGGGCAAGCGCGACCACGGAATCCCCCAGTGGTCCATGAGCAGTATTTCTTTGGGTGATTCTGTAACGAAGCGGGTTACTACATCCTGGTCGCAAAGAAAGTCAGCCCCTTTGACGGTGTCCCAGGCGTGGAGTTCAAGGCTGTCTCCATCGTAGGGTTTTATCACAGCCGCAGTGCCGCCTTCTGCACAGACTGAATGCGAGCGCATTAGCTGGACTTTGGAAACGATGGCAACATCAACTTCCGGGTTGCGGGCAGCTTCAACAGCGGCCCTTATTCCGGCAATTCCGGAGCCTAGAACGACGACGTCATGGCTTCTGCTCAGCACAGAATCACTCCCTCTACACCTCCAGGGAGAAACTACAATCCTATGGAACTATCACTATTCTTTATTACCTGTTAGTAACCTGATTTTTTACTATTGATTGAGAAATGGGCATAACTAATTATTGGGTACCGGCGGTATAAAACCTTCCTTCATTAGCAGTGCGGTTGTTTCGCGGGCTTCTTTAATCATATGCTCCGCCTGTTTGGTCAGCTCTTCACGGCTGGCAGTGATTCGGGCGATTCCCTGCTCCTGCGCTTTCATGCCCACCGCTGCGGCTTCACGGATAAAGGCTTCCTGTTCGGCCATGGTGGGGATGATGTTGTCCTCATTTATGCCCCGGTCCTCAGCGCATTTGGCTAACTCGTAGGCAGCAGCGATGCACATCTCGTCGGTGATGGTTTTGGCTCTGACATCCAGGGCACCGCGGAAGACAGCAGGGAAGACAATGGAATTATTCACCTGGTTGGGGAAATCAGAGCGGCCGGTAGCCATGATTCTGACTCCGGTCTCCTTTGCCTCCCAGGGCCAGATCTCCGGGATGGGGTTGGCACACACGAAACA
>CAYOKF010000112.1:0-5876 GCA_964404475.1 uncultured Dehalococcoidaceae bacterium
CGCTGGTCCAGTTATGTCAGCAGGTCAAGCCGGAGGTATTGCTGCTGGGAGCGACACCCCTGGGCAGGGATGTATCCAGCGTGGTGGCTACCCGGCTGGGGACGGGGCTGACCGCTGACTGTACCGGTCTGGATATAGATACAGAGCGGCGGTTGCTGCTGATGACCCGTCCCACTTTCGGCGGTAGTATCATGGCTACCATCCTTTGCCAGAAGGAGCGCCCTCAGATGAGCACGGTCAGGCCCAGGGTGATGAAGATGCCGGAGAGAGACCCGGAAAGGCAGGGCGAGATTCTTGGTATTGACTTTGAACCACCACAGGAAGAACTGCCGCGGGTAATTGAATTCATTCCTGAAGCCGCTGAGGGTGACGGAATGGACATTACCAGGGTGTCGGCGCTGGTGGTGCTGGGCAAGGGTGCCTGTAATGCCCGCAGCCTGCCCCTGCTTGAAGAGCTGGCTGGCCTCTTGGGGGGAACTGTTGCCTGCTCCCGGGCGGTGGTCGAAGCGGGCTTCCTGCCTTATCTGCGGCAGGTGGGGCAGACGGGTAAAACAGTGGCCCCCAAAGTGTACATCGGTGTGGGGGTGTCCGGGGCGGTGCAACACCTGGTGGGTATGCAAAGCTCGGAAAAGATAGTTGCCATCAACACGGACCGAAATGCCCCGCTGGTGCAGATAGCCGATTATGCTCTTATTGGTGATTATCAGGAGATAGTACCGCAATTGCTGGAAGGTATTAAATCAAGGATGCGGAGCAGGTAATGAAAGAGACCTTTGATGTTGCCATCGTCGGTGCCGGCCCGGCGGGTATCTCAGCTGCCTGTGTCCTGGCGGATGCCGGTATCAAGACCATCGTCATTGAGCGGGGTGAATTTCCCGGGGCGAAGAACATATCCGGCGGTGTCCTTTACGGACATGACCTGGCGCAGATAATCCCGGACTATGCTGAGCGCGGCTGCCCGATAGAGAGAAATATTATTGAATCAAGAATCTGGTATCTATCCCGGGACGGCGGTTATAGCCTTGGCTACCGGGACAGCGTTTTTGCCGAAGGGAGAAAACACAATGTTTTCACGGTGGGCCGGGCTAGGTTTGACCGCTGGCTTGCCGGGCAGGCCCGTCAAAAAGGCGCCCTGGTGGTTCCGGGTACGGTAGTAGTTGACCTGCTCCGGGATGGGGGGGGCAGGGTTACAGGGGTGATTACCGGCCGGGAAGACGGTGAAGTAAGGGCCAAGGTGACCCTGCTGGCTGATGGCGTAAACTCACCCCTGGCCGCCAGGGCAGGCTTCCGCAGCGAGCCCGGGCCGGAAGATGTCGCCCTGTCCGTCAAAGAGATTATTGAGCTTCCTGAGGAAGATATTGACCAGCGCTTCGGCGTTACCGAAGGCAACGGGGTTACTACGGAAATACTGGGTGCCATGACCGCGGGTATGGATGGGGTGGCGGTAATATACACCAACCGTAATTCTCTGTCCCTGTCCATCGGTGCCAATCTGGCTGATTTTGCCGCCAATAAAATTAAACCGTATGAATTGATGGAAGCCTTCAAGCAGCACCCGATGGTGGCGCCGCTTATCGCTGGTGGTAAGCCACTGGAATACACGGCTCACTGGCTGGCGGAGGGTGGTTTTGATGCTATCCCCCGTCTTTATGGGGATGGCTATCTCATCGCTGGCGATTCTGCGATGCTGTTCAATGCCCTCCACCGCGAGGGGAATAATCTGGCGATGGCTTCGGGTAAGATGGCGGCCGAGACCATCATCGCCGCTATAAAGCATAATGATTTTTCCAGGGAAAGCATGGCCGGCTACGGTAAGCGGCTTTCGGAATCATATGTCCTCAGGGATATGAAGAAATACCGCAAATTTGGCAGGTTTCTTCATCAGCATGGGGAGATATTTGACTCGCTTCCGAGACTGGCTGCTTTTGCCGGTAGGGAAATGCTTACTGTTAACGGTGTCAGCAAAAAGGATAAGCAGAGACTGATTATGCAGGAAATCCGCAGGGAAACGTCGCTTCTCCGGCTGGCGCGTCTTCTCTGGCAGGGATGGAGGTCAGTTAAATGAATGTCAGGATAGAGGATAAGCTGTTTTTAGACCGCTTCAAGGTGGATGAGGAAAGCCACCTGAGGATAATCGACGGCGAAAAATGCTTGCAGGATTGCCCTGAACAACCCTGTCTCTATCTCTGCCCGGCCTATGTTTACCGACTTGAGGAAGAGCGTATCAGCGTACACCACGAGGGGTGCCTGGAATGCGGTTCCTGCCGCATAGCCTGCCCGCATCTGAATATCGAATGGCGCTTCCCTAAGGGTGGCTTTGGCATCAGCCACAAGTTCGGCTAGCTATTAATTGCAGTCAAGTGTCAGGGCTTTATCTCGCCCTTGATTCCGGTGGTTTTTCCCCGGAGGGGTATTTCCTGTCCGCCGGCCTTAATCCGCCTGGCGGTCATGATGCTTCTCTATCGCTACCGATGATGCCCTCCTTGATTAGCTGCTGCCACCGTTTTTCTCCCAGGCACTTACGTGCTGAGGCGCACCATTCAATACATGAGGGCGTTTTTTCGCGGTAGACTCTTTCTCCGCACTGAGGACACTTGCGGCTGCTTTCATCGGAGAATATTTCAACATCGTAGCCGCAGCTCTCACATTTGTGCAATTCTGCTCTCAGATTTCTCGGGTTTTGTCCCGGACACTTCATCTGCATAATATCACCTTCCTCAGAAAGAGAGCGAGTGAATGCCATGCCATTTCTTTTACCTGCTAATTATAGTGTTAGTCACCATCTTCTGTCTGTGACTTTTATCCCATCAGGGGGTAGGTAGGTGGGGTGTGTATTGAAAGTGGTTAGATGCAGGGACTATAATGGAGTCTAAGGCCATATACTTTAATTCATGGTCGGGGCGGGCAGATTTGAACTGCCGACCTCCGCGTCCCGAACGCGGCGCGCTAACCGAGCTGCGCTACGCCCCGACAGCGTATATTATACACTCACTTGCCTAGTTCGGCAAATGGAGGTGGGGAGATATGGGTACGAAGATGAAAGGGAAAACCGCGAAGTTGCTGTTAGGTTGCTTGGTAGCATTATCGATAATTATAACTGGCTGTAATTCACCGGCGTCAGAGGGGCAAGAGCTGACATTAACGGAGGCGGAGAAGCAAATGCTGGAGGAACGGGGTGTTCTCAATACTTACTCCGTAGAAATCGCGTCCCGTGTGGCCGGTTTCACCGTCTTCACCCCGGCATACATTCCAGAAGGTTTCAATGGTGGTCAATTCATGGTATCAAAACCCGTTGCTGGGTCTCCAGCCAAATTTGACACCACCAATATCCAGCAGGCTTATACTTGGTCGGAAGACTGGACTATTATGTTTTCACTGGTGCAAGCTCCGCACAAGTTTGGTGTCGGCGGTGAGCCGGTTGAGGTGTGTGGATTCCCTGGCGAGAGGAAATTACTTCCGGCCGAAGGCGACCGCCCGGCCAGTTTGACGTTAGCGTGGAGTGATGGAGAACGCTTCTATTCACTTTACGGCACCTTAGCCGTTCCCATTACCGAGGAAGTCCTGCACCAGATAGCGTGCTCGGTGGGTGCTGATTAGGGGGCATCTTGTCATATTCTTGTAGACTGATTTTAAATAGGTGTAAGTTTCAAGTGAGTCAGGGAAGGGCAAAACCCAGCCCGAGGGAATACAGGGAGAGTCTGAGAGGGGCACCAACCCCCTCTTATAACTCTTTCCTTTTCCCTTATCAAGGGAGGGGGATAAAGGGGGAGGGTTAATAAAAATTAGGGATGAAATACTGTGTTTTGATTATTGACGGAGCCGCCGGCCTGCCGTTGCCAGAGCGCGGGGGTAAGACCTGCCTGGAGCTGGCGCGCATCCCCAACCTGGACGCCATGACTAAGGAAGGCGCGCTGGGGATGGCGCGCACCGTACCGTCCGGCATGGAGCCGAGCAGCGCCTGCGCCTGCATGTCAGTGCTGGGTTATGACCCCGGGGTCTATTACCGGGGCCGGGCGGCAATTGAAGCCAGGAGCATGGGTGTTGCCGTTGGTGATGGGGAGGTGGTCTTCCGCTGTAATCTGGTAACGGTTCGGGATGGAAAGATGCAGGATTACAGCGCCGGCCATATCAGCACCGAGGAAGCTCAATCTATTATCGCATCTCTGAGTGAGAGCCTCGGAACTAACCAGGTGCGATTTTATCCCGGGGTCAGCTACCGGCATATCTGCAAGCTAACCGGACATGAGGATACTTTACTGGCCAGGTGCACGCCGCCGCACGATATTCCGGGGGAACCGGTTAAGGAATTCCTGCCGCGTGGGGAAGGCAGCCAGCTGCTCAGGGAATTGATGGCGCGCTCGATAAATGTGCTGAAAGACCACCCGGTAAATCTGGCGCGGATAGCCCGTGGCGACGTACCGGCGAACACTATCTGGCTCTTCTGGGGGTCAGGCAGGTTGCCGGAGATGCCTGCCTTTAAACAGGTCTATGGCCTCCGGGCGGCGCTGACCTCCGGTGTTGATCTGCTTCGTGGCCTGGCGCAGATGATGGATATGGAGGTGCTAGATATCAGTGGCGTGACTGATGGCGCAGATAATGACTACGCAGCTCAGGTGAGCGGCGCCCTCAGGGCGCTGGGGGAGAACGACCTGGCAGTCGTCCATGTTGAGGCGCCGGATGAGGCGGCTCATGCCGGTTCTGTTGATGACAAGGTGGCAACCATTGAGAGGGTAGATAAGGAGGTTGTCAGCCGGCTGCGCTCCCGGGAAGATGACCTGCGGTTGCTGGTTATGCCGGACCACCCTACCCCCATTCAGACAAGGACACACAGCGGCGAGCCGGTGCCGTTTTTGCTCTGGGGGCCGGGGTTTTCCGCTAACGGTGCCGGGAGGTTCACCGAGGCGGAGGCAGTGAAAACTGGCCTTTTCCTTGAGGAAGGGTATAAAATTATGGAGAGGCTGGTAACATCTACTTGAGGTCAGGGATAATATGGCGTTAATCGTACAGAAATATGGCGGGTCTTCGGTGGCGGATGCGGAGCGGATTAAGAATGTTGCCCGGCGCATTGCTCGTACCAGGGATGGGGGGAACCAGGTGGTGGTGGTGGTCTCGGCGATGGGGGATACCACTGACGGCCTGGTTAAGCTTGCCTACCAGATTTGTGAGCAGCCGCCCAAGCGGGAGCTTGATGTCCTGCTCTCCACCGGTGAGATTGTCTCCAGCACCCTGCTGACGATGGCGTTGCATAGCATGGATTACGCGGCAATCAGCCTCACCGGCGCCCAGGCGGGAATACGCACTGATTCTGCGTATAGCCGGGCGCGTATCTTGCGGGTGGAGGCAAAGCGAGTGGTTAAGGAACTGGAGAGGGGCAACATTGTCATTGTTGCCGGTTTCCAGGGAATTACCGAGGAAATGGATGTAACCACTCTGGGGCGGGGTGGCTCGGATACCACCGCCGTAGCTCTGGCGGTGGGTCTGGGCGCCGGGGAGTGCCAGATTTATACCGATGTTGAAGGTGTGTTTACTGCTGACCCCAGGCTTGTCCCTGAGGCAAAAAAGCTTGCCGAAATTGGCTATGAGGAGATGATGGAGCTGGCCAGCTATGGCGCCAGGGTGATGCACCCCCGGGCGGTGGAGCTGGGTGAACTATTCAATATCCCGATTCTAGTGGCTTCCAGCCTGACACAGGACCCCGGTACATTAATTCATGGAGAGGTAGCTATGGAAGTACGAAACAAAGCAAGGAGTGTCGCTCATGACCTTGATGTAGCCAAGATAACGATAGTCGGCGTACCGGACCATCCCGGCATTGCCGCAGCAATCTTTGGGCCTCTGGCGGAGGCGGGCATCAGTGTGGATACCATTGTGCAAAA
>CAYOKF010000113.1:0-5773 GCA_964404475.1 uncultured Dehalococcoidaceae bacterium
GGAACTGGCCTTTATGACGGGTGTTTCCAGGGAAGAAGTAGACTCGTTTGAACGCAATCTACCCACAAAACTGGATTCCAGGCGTAAACTCGTTAAAGAATTGTGGGCGGCTAGAAAAGCTATAGCTGCCGTTACCTTTTATTGACTCCACGCCAGACCAATGATAAGCAGACCAACTATAAATACGGAAACAAATATTATAGTCAGGACATTTTCAAAACCATAGTTAAGGATACAGATAATGGCGGAAATAAGGCCAACCAGGGCTACTATGGTTCCGAAGATTATGCCCGCTATCTGCACGGTGCTCATAATAAACAGGGTGTATGAGTGTCAAACAGTAGTGTTAACAGCTTTGCCCTATGGGTAGTTTGTGGCACTCTCTGCATCCCCCTCCCGAACCGGGAAGTTAGTTTCCCGTACATCAGTAGCTCCTTCTGGATATTTCCTGTCCCTGGGCGTTATACAGGGCAGCGGTATCAGGCTTGATATTACTCCAGATTGGCTCTTTGTAGCTGAAACTAAAACCTCCCCACTCCTGGTGTGTTTCATTAGTGTAAACACGGATGGTCTTTCCAGGCTCAATGACATACGCAGGGAATTTGAAAGAAGGGTATTTTTGCGTGAAGTTTATTATTATCCATCCGGTCATGTCCACTGGCTCATTTCCCCAATTTTGGATTTCAACATATTCGTCGGACTCTGCTTTATTTTCCAGGCCTTCATAAAAAATCCGGTTTATTCTGACATCACTCCTGGTTGCTGCTGAAGGTTCATCATCAGGTATGGTTGTCGGCGGCGATATCGTCGTTGCCTGCCGTTGTGAAAACGTGCCCGGTGCGCTCTCTATTTCAAATATACTGTCACCATCCGTGTCTACCTGTAATATTGTGTTTTTATCCCGGAAAGTGACGCTGCGGTTATCATAAATGACAGGGACTTCTGCCAGTATTTCCGGTTTGATGGTGGCGCGTAACGCGGTTGTTGATGTTATCGGCACGCTGATGAATTCCAGATGTCTTTTTGCTTTATTTGCAGCGTCAGGTATCTGCACCTTTATATCCGCAAATCCCGAGCCGGTACCGTCCGCCACCACTGTGTATTCATCCTTAACATCTGCATCAGGAACCAGTATTGTCTGGTAATCAGTCCCTTCTGGAGTAATAAATAACGCTCCCGGTATTGTTTTTTCCAGCTTGCCATCTTCGTCCAGACCTACGTGGTTACCTGATGAGTCGTATACATGCAGGTTGGCGGGGCTGAATATACTAAAGACAGCCAGTTTGGCCCAATCTCCCGGTAGAGACAGAAAGGATGTCCAGAATGGCTTGGGGTACTCGGGCAGGCCGGTTACCCATTCCTCCAGTTGTGCCCATCTTTTACTTTTTTCCCCGTCCTCGCTCCATTGTGGGCCAAATGGCCCGCGCTGGCCGAATTTCAAACCAAGTACAGAGACGGAGAAGCCAAGGTATTCTCCCCAGTATCCCTGGAACTCCAGCCATTCATGCACCTGGCTAGCGGCGTCAGTCTCCGTTAACAAAACAACGTCCATCTGCTGAGGGTCAATGATACGCCAGGACGCTAATCCCGTATCGTCAAAATCAAGCCCTGACCAAAACTGGCCGGGCGTGAAGTAATTGGCATGAGACCCTTGCGCAACATAGACTGCGGGATGCGTACCGGATATCAGCCCCATCTCCTCCATAGCACTCCAGGACATCCTTTGGCCTGCCTGATGTTGTGAGTAGGCTGTGAAAACCGGTAGTTCGTCATTCGCCAGTAACTCCTCCGCCGGCTGCCTGGGGAAGTGCAGTTGTACCAGCTCCCAGTCACCTTCATGAACATTGCGCCAGTCATTAAAATAGTAGAATAGCCAGTACTGGACTATCGTGTAGTCCCTGCCTTCTGTAACTCGCGCATATACCGTAGGCTTATGGTTTTCTTTAATGGCATCATAGGCAGTTTTGTATGCATCGATAGAATCCTCTTCAGGGTCTAGATCAGCGACATCAAGGTAATAGTCGCTCTGGAACCAGCGAAGTAAATCAGAAACGGTTGGTTTCTCGGTGAAGGCCGGGTTCCCTATGTCACGAAGGAGCGATAGCTCTATCATCAGCTGCACGGGGTCAGGCTGGAAATTTTCCTTGGCTTCAGGGTCTCCCTTCAGGTAGATACGCGGACAGAATTTACTCGCCAGTTGCAGGGCGTCTGAGGAGTCAGGTTCGGGTTGGGGTGGTGGTGCCGGCATGGGTGGTGGGGAAGGTACCGGAGCCGGCTCCGGCGCTGGCGCAGGACTGGTTGCCGGGCAAGAGCAGCCGGCTGCCAGGGGTAACAGGCAAATAACCGTAAGAATAAAAGATATAAGTCTCATATGGTGCAATGATAGTAGTGACATGTTACCTTATTGTCAAATTTGTAATTCCCGCTATATTACAAGTATGTATACCAGTGAGACAGACCTGAAAAGGCTGAAGACACCCGTGCAGGTCACTTTAAGCTTCATTTATCACTGGGTGCAGATCAGATAAAGGCCGTTCACTTCACCCGAGACAAAGGTTGCCTGCCATTCCGGTTCCAGGTTCTGCCATTGCCAGGAGTATTTTCCGTCTTCCTCTTTTAACACGCCAAGGCATATTTCCTCAGCTGTCACCCCATCAATGCGGAATTCAATGACATTACCATTTCGCCCGGTAACAAGAAGATAATAAGGAAGTCCGGCCAGGGGGTCACTACCATACTGACCATTTTCGTCAGTCTGGGCAGAACCGCATAGCTTACCATTTATCCAGGCGGTTACCTCAACATCCGCCGCCGCCCCCCCCGTACTGGTGGTCACCTGCCCCCAATAATGGTGAGGGAAAACCGGACGGCCATCAGGCATTATAGGCGGCCCGTCCGTGTTGTCCGTTACCTGGGGTGATGGCGCCGCCGGGGTGGGTGTGGGTGCCGGGGCTGGTGGCGGTTGTGGTGATGGCGTTGGGGCGGGTGTGGGTGCCGGCACGGGTGCTGGTGATGGAGCCACGGCTGACGGTTCTGCGCAGGCGAACAGTCCCGTAGTACCGGCAAGTAGTATCACAATTATCGTTAACGATAAAAATCGAGAATAAATCCTTCGCCCTGTCATGATTAACCTCCTGCATTTTAGTAATGATTATTAATAGAGTATTATAATCCTGGTTTGTGCCTTTGTTAATCTATCAATAGAGAAGCAGCATTGATTTATCCGGCTAAGCGGTTTAAGCCTCTCCTGTAATGAAGCTAAGCCTAGCGGATTTTACGCATTTTAATAATGTATAGTTCGGTTAGAATTTTACGCTTTTCATCTGGTGTTAGTGGACGGTTACGCTCAAAAAGATCCACGGTATGTTGAGAAACCCTGGCACGTTTGGCTAGCTCCTTTTGCGTCAGTTCTAAATACAGGCGTAAATTTCTTGCCCAGTGGCCCAGCATGGTGATTCCTCCATTCTGTGTAATAGTGCGGTTAATGAGACTTTTGTCGTCATAATAGCACTTTCCATTTTCAAATAATGTCTTAAAGGCATTTCCCCTGATAATTCACTGAGAGTTTATTTGCAATAGGTTTTTTTCAATGGCAATGGTAACTGCTTCAGCCCTGTTCTTTACATCCAGCTTTTCCATAATTCGTCTCATATGAGACTTTACTGTGGCTTCACTAACAAAACAGATTTCGGCAATATTCCGGTTACTGTAACCTCTGGCTACCAGACCCAGGATTTCTCTCTCTCGCTGGCTCAGTTCGTCAAGCTGGTTGGCCGTCTGGAAAGTTGAATCAAACAATCTGGCTATTTTTGAACTATAGACTACAGTACTGCCGGCAGCCACCAGGTTAATAGCGTCAATTAACTGAGATATTTCTGAATCTTTGGAAAAATAACCTTTGACACCGGCACTTATTGCTTTGATGAAGTCATTTTCCTTTTTGGAATCTGTCAGGATGAATATCTTAGCATTGTCGTACTTTTCCTGTATCACTGTTATATCTTTGATATTATCGCCGTTGCCCCGGAAAGCGTCCATTATCACAATATCCGGCTTCAGCTCAGTAATCTGGGGTAAAGCGTCCTGTGTATTAGCGGCATCACCGACAACCTGGCACTCTGCACACATTTCCAGTATGGAGACTAAACCGCGCCTGATTACCGGGTGTTCATCCAGGATAAATACCTTTACCATCATTTCACCTTGGCTCCCCTGGCGTACAGGCCGGGAACATGACAAAAGCCGGGAATACCACAGATATATAATCCTTTATAACCACTATATAATACCCTTTTAATACTTTGCTAATCCTGTAATTTTACACTCAGTCACAAAAACAAACAGGATCTGCGTGACTACATTTAATTTTTATAGATATATACTTATGTATTTACATAGATGATATTACGATATCAATTATCGTATCGCTTGGGTGGCAATACAACCATCAAAGGTATGAATCTTCATGGTAATAATCTTTAGAATATATACCAAAGTACTAGGATAAAATGGACATAAAGGAGTAAGTAATTTATCTATAATGCATACGTTAAAACGCATATAATATATCTGACCGGATGATAATAAGCGCTCGGAAGTATTACATTGCATTTAGCACTTTGGAAAACCACAATCGGGTTTGATTGTCTGGATGCTTCTGCTTGATGAGAAAATCAGCAGAAGAACTCAGCATCTGGACATCAATAAGTAAGCAGGCTTACTAAGGTACTCTTCTAAAAGGGCACCTCAAATGAGGGTTAGCATGGATGTTTACCTGGTCAGAAATCGTTATCCTGTTCTGCAGGAGATGCCAAAACATGAGCCATGATGGAAGTGATATCTTTTGGGGCAATATTGCCTGCGGCGTGAAAGTTCAGACACAATGTTTTGCTCTTACTTGTCTTGCCGTAAGGAGGTTTTGAGGAAGTATTATGAAAGATAAATTGCAGCAGATAAAAGATAAGACTAAGGGCCAGCTGATTAATGAGTTGGTGGAAATGCAGCAGAAAATTAGTAGACTGGATGCCGAGCGAAATCAAGCAGAAAAGGCGCTAGGGTTTCACGTAAGGGGACTCTCTTCAATAAATAAATTAGCCGGTTTACTTAATGAGTTATCGGAGCCAGGCGCGGTGGCAAAGACCGGGCTTGATGGCTTTCTTGAAGCAATCGACCTGCATCTGGGAGCATTGTACCTGGTCGATGAGACATCAGGGAAATTGCTACCGGTCATCCGTAAAGGTATCACCGGCGAATTAGCGCAGGCCATGGTCAGGATTCCGCCAGGAGTGAGTGTCACCGGCACGGCAACTGAAACTGGAGGAGTAATCACCATAAAAGACATGCTCCGGGATGAGCGGATAGATGACCGTGCCCGGCTTTATCTTGAGTCGGAGAAGATACGGTGTTTTGTCAGTGTACCCCTGAAGTCGGGAGCCGGGACCATCGGCGTAATTGATGCCGGAGCTGAAATCCCAAGGGATTTTTCAGATGCGGATATGGGTTTGCTTGAAACCCTGGGTAGTCTGATAGGTGTTGCTATCGAGCGTGCTCATTTAGTTGAGAAGATAAACCGAGTATCAGTTACCGATGAGCTAACCGGACTGTTCAATCGCCAACAGTTTGACGAAGTGCTTAAGGTTGAGATTTATCGCAGCCAGCGCTATGGCAGTCCTTTCAGTCTGGTCATGGCTGACTTCGACGGATTCAAGGAATATAATGAAAAGTTCGGGCAAACCAGCGGTGATAGCGTGATTAAAGCTCTCGCCCAGGCGCT